>JACREA010000236.1 GCA_016218465.1 Nitrosomonadales bacterium
CGTCATCAGCAGCGCGAAGCTGACATAGGCGACGAGCCCGATGAGGAAGGTCGGCAGCGCAATCGCGAGGCTCGGCCCCATGCGCGTGGCAATCTCGTGCCCGATGCTGCGCCCGTCGTCGGAGTAGCCGAAATCGAAGACGAACATGCTGGCGGATTTCTGCCAGAAAATCGTGTCGGTGATTTTGCCTGCGCCGCCGGCCGCGCTGTTGACCAGCAGCGGCTTGTCGTAGCCGCGCTGCTGCTTCCACTTCTCGATGGCCTCGGGCGTGACGCGCTTGATGCCGAGCTGCATGCGCGCCATGTCGTCCGGCGTATTCACCACGAAGAACAGCGCAAAGGTGAGCAGGTTCACCCCGATCAGAATCGGGAGGGTATACAGGATGCGGCGGATGAGATATGCAATCATGGCTGGCCGCTATTGTACGGGCAAACAAGGATTGTTTTCATTGCAGCCAGCATTGGGTAGACTGTAGCCATGTTCCATGCTGACCTGCTCGCCGCCATCGACCTCCACAAGGTTAATTACCTTCTGATCGACGGCAAGCAATCGCATGTAATTTCGAACCGAAGCTAACACAACGTCGGGAGGATATCGCCATGTTCAGCCCAGCCACCTTCAACTTTCTTGACGCCCTGCCAAGGAGCAACAACCGCCAGTGGTTCGAGGACAACAAGGCGGAATATGAAACCCTGATTCGCCAGCCCGCGCTGGAATTCATCACCGCCATGGCGCCGCATCTCGCAAAGTTTGCCCCGAATTTCCGCGCCGAACCGAAGAAAGTCGGCGGATCGCTGATGCGCATTTATCGCGACACGCGCTTCTCGCACAACAAGACGCCATACAAAACCAACATCGGCATTCAGTTCCGGCACACACTGGGCAAGGATATCCACGCGCCCGGTTTCTATCTGCACATCGCCCCGGAAGAATGTTTCGTCGGCGCCGGATGCTGGCACCCCGAACCGGACGCCTTGGCGCAAATCCGCCAGCACGTTGCGGAGTATCCTGAACAATGGTTCGCCGCAAGAGACAACCGGAAATTCGCCTCACACTTCACCCTCGAAGGCGACTCACTCACCCGCCCGCCCAAAGGCTATGCGGCAGACCATCCGGCGATTGCAGACTTGAAGCGCAAGGATTTCATCGGACTGTCCCCGCTTTCAAAAAAAGAAGTCATCGGAAACGATCTGGTGAAGATTGCCAGTACCCGCTTCTCGGCAACCGTTCCCCTGATGAAATTCCTGTGCGATTCAATGAACGTGAAGCTGTGAAAGCAATTTGATCCACACCTCAATTTGCTATGCCTCTTCCACATAAATTCAACAAACAATAATCATGCACGCCTACTTCTGCGAAGGTGTGGCGGTAGGCGACCGCACCGCGCTGGCGCGCCTGGCCCCGAAATTCGGCATCGCCGAGAACGAGGCGCTGGCAATGCTGGAAAGCGACGCCTATTCCGAAGCGGTGCGCGCAGACGAAGCGCGCGCGGCAGCACTCGGCATTACCGGCGTACCGTTCTTCGTGTTAAATGAGAAGTCCGGCATATCCGGCGCGCAGCCGGTTGAGGCATTTGCCGAGGCGCTGCAACAGGCATGGGATGATGCGTAGCCATTCATGGCATTGCGAATTCACTGGCCACTAATGTAAAGGGCAATGATTGGATTGCCAAACGGAGAAGCGTGGCGGAGAATGCCAACCCAGCAATCAGCGGGGGAGCTTGGCGCAGTTAATTCGCGATGAAGGACTGGAACCTATGCCAATCGAAATAACTACCGAAGAGGATAGCGCCTTTGGAGTAAAGGCAGTAGCGTCTTGGCGCGTACGTGCGGTCAATGTACTGCCCGGCTATCTGCTTTCAATCACATGCAACGATGGCACAAGCGGCATCGTGGATATGTCGGCGCTGGTGAATAGTGCTTGTGCGGGAATTTTCGCGGCTCTCAAAAACGTTCAATTATTTCAGCAGGCCAACATCGAGCTTGGTGCGCTCACATGGCCGAATGGTGCAGACCTCGACCCGATGTGGATGCACGAGGAAGTCAGTAAAAACAAAACGTGGCCCCTGTTTAACTCGGCAAAACCATAAAGGACAGAAAATGAAAATTACAGTGATAGGAGCAACGCGCGGGGTTGGACTGGCTCTGGTAAAAATGGCGCTGGAGCGTGGGCATGAAGTCACGGCGCTGTTGCGTGACCCGAAGAAAATGCCGCTTGCACATCCGAAGCTGAAAATATGTGTGGGTGACATTCTCAGTGCGTCCTCAATCGAAAAGGCGCTTGCAGGACAGGATGCCGTCTGCACAACCATAGGCGCCCCGCCATCTCGAAAACCAATGAATATTTTTTCGGAAGGTGCAAAAAATGTTCTCGCGGCGATGAAAGCAGTGCCCGACATCAAGTTGATTGCCGTGACAGGTATAGGTGCTGGCGATAGCCGGGGACACGGCGGCTTTCTCTACGACAAGATCATTCAGCCGCTGCTGCTCAAGACAATGTATGAGGATAAAGACCGTGAGGAGGCTGTGCTGAAAGCCAGCTCAGCCAACTGGATGATTTTGCGTCCCGGCATGCTGACCAATGGCAAGTTCACCGGGAAATATCGGGTATTGACTGATATGACGGGCGTTACGGCAGGAAAGATTTCACGCGAGGATGTAGCGGATTTTATTTTGCGGCAGTTTGAGCAGCCCAAGTATTTCAAACAGACGCCCTTGCTCACCTATTGAGCCATTTTCCTGGGTAGGTAATTTCTGGTCAGGTTGGGAAAATGGGCGCTAACCCGGCAGTCGACGGGAGCTTCGCGATAAGGCCGCTCGCCCCATCACTTCTACGTTAGGCAACCCACTTAGAAACCTCAGAAACCTCAGGGACAGACCACGGTTTTTGCAAACTTAACACACACCAACCTCATGAATCCTGATCAAGCAACGGCACTCCGGGACATCCTGCAAACGCAGCAGATTGCCTCCTTGGGAACGCTTCACAAAGGTGAGCCGTTTGTTTCCATGGTGCCTTATGCAATTCTTCCCGACGGAGATGGATTCGTCATCCACGTGAGTCAGCTTGCGACGCACACGAAGGACATGTTGTTAAATCCAGGAGTGAGCCTCCTGGTTATAGCGCTTCCAAATTCTGAAGTACCCGCCCAGGCGACGGCCCGAGTGACCATTCAAGGTCAAGCCAGGCTATGCGCGGATTCAACTCAAGGTTATGCGGAGGCAAAAACGGCTTACCTCTCGAGGTTCCCTCAAACCGCCAAAATGTTCAGCTTTGCTGATTTCTCGTTGTTCGTTATACATCCATCGTCTGCCCGCTTCGTGGGTGGATTTGCGCGAGCCACGACAATTGCGCCTGAGGTACTGGTAAACATCCTGTGCAAGAGATGAAATGTCGCTACCTGACAAAAGGATATGCCATTCCTAATATTGGACACGCTACACCAAATGCACCTGAGTCAAACCGTTTTAGCTCATGCAACATCTCCAAATGGTTTTACACGCACCCTTTTGGCCTGAGATATTGAAAGGTGATTACCTTATGCAAGCCTCAGGCTTCGATGCCTCTGCCCGGACTGGAAAGTTGTCGCAAATTATGGAATGCTCAATAATCTCAAATGTTCCATTAACGCATTACTGCGTCACCCCCGCTGCGCGGGAATGACAAAGCTAACGAATTATCCTGATTAATATTAACGACATGAAATTGATTCCCGAATCCACCAGAGCAACAAGCATGAACAACAAATACAACCACCTTATTTTCAAAATCGCCTTGCCGGGATTGGCGCTGGCGAGCGGAGCGATTTTGCCAGCCGGCAGCAGCCAAGCCGAACCAGCCGCGACTGCGATTAGCCGGCCCGCGCTGACGGTGCGCACCACCACGCTGCGCGAGGACAAATGGGCGCGCACGCTATCGGCGAACGGCAGCGTCATTCCGTGGCAGGAAGCTACGGTGGGAGCCGAGATTTCAGGTTTGCGCATCGCCGAAGTGAATGTGAGCGTGGGCGATCACGTGGAGCGTGGCGACGTGCTGGCCACGCTGGCGGCGGAAACCATACAGGCTGGCGAAGCCGAAGCGCTGGCCTCACTCAAGGAAAGTGAAGCGGTGCAAATTGACGCCAAGGCAAATGCCGAACGCGCCCGCAAGCTTAGCGCATCCGGATTCGTCAGCGACCAGCAGGCAACGCAATCCGCCACCAGCGAATTGACGGCGCAGGCGAAGGTGGAAGTGCAGCGCGCACGGCATCAATCCGCACTATTGCGCTTGTCGCAAACACGCATCGTGGCGCCCGATTCCGGCGTCATCTCGGCAGCAAATGCCAACGTGGGTTCCCTGTCTCAGCCCGGCGTGGAGCTGTTCCGGCTGATCCGCAAGGGGCGGCTGGAATGGCGTGCCGATCTCACTGCGGAGGAGCTGATGCTGATTCGTAAAGGAATGGCTGCGGAAGTCGCAGTGGGTGAGGGCAACATCTTCAAGGGCACGGTGCGCGCGATTTCCCCATCGGTAAATCCGCAGACGCGTTACGGTTATGCGCTGGTCATGCTGCCGGAAAGCACAGGGATCGTTGCGGGGGCCTATGCGCGAGGCACTTTCGATGTCAGCGGCAGAAAGAAAACCCTGTTGTCGTTGCCGCAGTCTGCCGTGATGCAGCGCGGCAGCAAGACTTACGTGCTGATCGTCGGACCGGATAATCGTATACATGAGCGTGAGGTAACAATCGGACAGCGCAATGGCGATCGCATCGAGATCAGACAGGGGCTGAAAGAAAATGAGCAGGCCGTCGAAAGCGGCGGGCCGTTCCTGACTGAAGGCGATGTCGTTATGGTCGTAAAAGGTTAATCGCGATGAATGTTTCGTCCTGGTCCATCCGCAACCCGATTCCTGCGGTGCTTTTCTTCGTGATGCTCTCATTCATGGGTACGATGGCTTTCAAGGCCATGAAGATCCAGCTTTTCCCGGATATCGACTTGCCGATGATCACGGTGACGGCCATGTTGCCAGGTGCTTCGCCGGACCAGATGGAAGCCGAGGTGGCGCGCAAAATCGAGAACTCGCTCGCCAGCCTGCAGGGGTTGAAGCACCTGTACACCCAGGTCAAAGACGGCTCTGCCACTGTATCCGCCGAGTTCCGCCTGGAACGCGATTCAAGATTGGCACTGGAAGATGTGCGCTCTGCCGTGGCGCGTATCCGCGGCGAGTTGCCGCGTGAAATGCTCGATCCGCTAATCAACAAGGTGGAGATGGCCGGCAAGCCTATCCTGACCTACACGATAGCCGCACCGGGCATGAGCGAAGAAGAGTTGTCGTGGTTTGTGGAAAACAACGTCACCAAGCTTCTTCTCGGAGTAAAAGGTGTCGGGGCAGTCAGCCGTGTTGGCGGAGTGACGCGGCAGGTTCGCGTGGAGCTTGATCCGGCCAAGCTGCTGGCGCTGAACCTCACCGCCTCCGAAATCTCCAGCCAGTTGCGGCAGATCCAGCTGGAAGCGCCGGGCGGGCGCACCGATCTGGGCGGTTCGGAACAATCGGTGCGCACGGTGGCGACGGTGAAAACGGCCGAGCAGTTGGGGCAAATGGAGATCAGTCTGCGCGATGGCCGGCTCGTGAGGCTCAACCAGGTGGCCGAGGTAAGCGACTCTATCGCTGAGCGGCGCTCTGCGGCGTTGCACAACGGCAAACAAGTAGTCGGATTTGAAATCATGCGTTCGCTGGGAGCCGGCGATGTCGAAGTGGCCAATGGCGTCACCAAGGCGCTTGAGACTCTCAAGGAAAGCCACCCTGAAATCAACGTTGAGCGTGTGTTCAACACGGTTGACCAGGTGTATGAAACCTACAAGGGTTCGATGGAGATGATCTTCGAGGGATCCCTGCTGGCGGTGATTGTGGTGATATTTTTCCTGCGCAACTCGCGCGCAACAGTGGTTGCGGTAACCGCCCTGCCGCTTGCCGTTGTGCCAACGTTTGCGGTCATGTCTCTGCTCGGATTTTCCATCAATATCGTGACCCTGCTGGCCCTGTCGCTGGTCGTCGGTGTATTGGTGGACGATGCCATCGTGGAAATTGAAAATATCATGCGCCATCTGGAGATGGGGAAAAAGCCTTATCAGGCAGCCATGGAAGCAGCCGACGAGATCGGCATGGCGGTGATTGCCACCACGTTCACGCTGGTAGCGGTGTTCCTTCCGACAGCCTTCATGAGCGGCATACCGGGCAAGTTTTTCGTGCAATTTGGCTGGACGGCGGCAGTGGCTGTGCTGTTCTCACTGGTGGTGGCGCGTATGTTGACGCCGATGATGTCAGCG
The DNA here is from genome assembly GCA_016218465.1 of Nitrosomonadales bacterium. Lineage (GTDB taxonomy): Bacteria > Pseudomonadota > Gammaproteobacteria > Burkholderiales > Gallionellaceae > Gallionella. Next base: position 6,303 of record JACREA010000236.1, read on the forward strand.
TATTACTTGCGCCCGCGCGCCGAGCATCCGACGCCTTCATGGATCGAGCTCTATCTCAAATGGGCAAAGTGGTGCCTGAATTATCGCAAGACCACGCTGCTTTTGACGGCTGCGTTCTTCGCCGGATCAATGGTTTTGGCGGGAAATTTGCCGACGGCATTTCAACCCAAGGACAATCAATCGCAAACCCAGATTACGCTGACCTTGCCGCCGGGCAGCAAGTTTGAGCAGACCTATGCTCTGGCTGAACAGGCACGGGCCATCATTATGCAGAACCCCAGTGTGACGCTTGTTTATACCGCGATCGGCGGGGGTGCGACGGGGGGCAATGCATTTGAGCCCGCAGGCGCGTCGGAGGCTCGCAAGGCCACGCTTTCCATACAACTCAAGCCGCGAAATGAACGCATCCATAAGCAGCCCATCGAAGATCAACTGCGCGAAGCGATGACTGCATTGCCCGGCGTGCGCGTCAAGGTCGGCATGGGTTCTTCTTCAGACAAATACCAGCTGGTGCTGACCAGCGAAAACAACGTACTGCTGACCGAGCACGCGCTGAAAATCGGGCAGGAACTGCGCACGATTCCGGGCATCGGCAATGTGGTATCAAATTCCAGCATTTTGCGCCCGGAGGTGGTGGTGCGTCCCGATTTTGCGCGCGCAGCAGATTTGGGCGTGACGTCGAGCGCGATCGCCGACACGTTGCGCGTGGCGACTGCCGGTGATTACGACCAAGCGCTGGCAAAGCTCAATTTGCCGGATCGGCAACTGCCGATCATCGTGAAACTGCGCGATGAAGCGCGGCAGGATATCGAACTGCTTTCGCGTCTGGTGGTTCCGGGTTCGCACGGGCCGGTGATGCTCGGCAATGTCGCCACCTTGAGCCTGGAAAGCGGTCCCGCACAGATTGACCGTTATGACCGCCAGCGCAATATCACCTTCGAAATAGAATTGGCCGGGCAACCTTTGGGCAAGGTTCAGGCCGCCGTATTGGCATTGAACTCCATCAAGAATATGCCGTCTGGCGTGGAGATGGCGCCGATCGGCGATGCCGAGATGATGAAGGAATTGTTCGCGAGTTTCGGCCTGGCGATGTTCACCGGCGTGATGTGCATCTACTTTGTGCTGGTGCTGCTGTTCAAGGACTTCATGCAGCCAGCCACGATATTGGGCGCGCTGGTGCTGTCCATCCCGGGCGCATTCATGGCGCTGTTCCTGACACACACCGCGATTTCAATGCCTTCGATGATAGGACTCATCATGCTGATGGGAATCGCAACAAAGAACTCCATTCTGCTCGTTGAATACGCCATCGTTTCGCGCCGTGATCGCGGCATGGTACGAACCGAGGCGCTGCTCGATGCGTGCAAAAAACGCGTACGCCCGATCGTGATGACGACAATGGCGATGGGTGCAGGTATGCTGCCGGTAGCGTTCGACATCGGGACGGGCGATGGCAGTTTCCGCTCGCCAATGGCAATTGTCGTGATTGGCGGATTGATCACCTCGACCTTCCTGAGCTTGCTGGTAATACCGGTGGTGTACACCTATGTGGACGATGCCATCGAATGGCTCCGCGCCATTGTCAGAAAATTGCGGCCCGCTCATGCCTGATTCGACGTTCAAGTGGAACGCGTTCAAGCACGCTCCCAATTCAAACATCAGCTCACTCGCTACCCCCTGCCCTCTTCCCTCTGCCGCAGCACGCGCCACATCCAGCCGCCGAACAACAGCAACATCACCGCACCCAGCCACAGCGGCCAGCGCACGGGCTGGTTCCATTCGCGGCGCAACGCATCGCGCTTTGCCGCATCCACGCTCCAGTATTTGAGTTTGTTGTTCGCCATCACGTTGGGCTTCACGTTGTGCAGCCAGCCGTGCTGCAGCACGTAACTCTTCGGATGATAGCCCCACAGCCACGGCGAATCGCGGCGCAGAATTTCCAGCATCCGGTCGATGATGGCCTGCCGTGCCGGGCTGTTTTCCATATTCTTCATCTGTTCAAACAGCTTGTCGTATTCCGGGTTGCTGTAATTGGCGGCATTCTCCCCGCCCTTGCCCACCTTGGCTTGCGCGCCGTGCAGCAGGAAGAAAAAATTCTCCGGGTCGGGGTAATCGGCATTCCAGCCGAAATAGAACATTTGCGTATCGCCCTTGCGAATTTTGTCCTGAAAGCGGTTGTAGTCGGTGCTGCGCACCACCAGTTGCACGTTGATCTTGTCGAGCTGCTTGCGCATCCAGTCGAGCCGTGACTTGTCTCCAATACCGCTCGATGTGGTATCCAGATTAATCACCAACGGCTGATTGGTCCGCGCGTCCACGCCATCCGGATAACCCGCTTCGGCAAGCAAGCGCTTGGCTTCTTCAACAGGTTTGCGCTTCGAAGCGCCATCCACCCAGTCATACACATAGCGATTGATACCCGCCTCGCCCTCGCGATAACCGAAGATGCCGGGCGGGATCGGCGACTGTGCCGCGATGCCGCGCCCGTTGGCGAAGATGGAAATATATTCCTCGAAGTCCACTGCAATCGCAATCGCCTGGCGCAGCTTGCGAGAGCGTTCGGAGTCCCCTCCCAACACCGGATCGAGCCAGTTGAAACCGGTGTACATCGTGGAAGTCGCAACCGAAGTCGAAAGGCTTATGCCCTGCGCCTTCATCTCGTCGGCCACTATGGCCTCGCCGACGACATTTACCTGCACTGCCTGGTCGAAGCTGTCCGAACTGATGCCGGATGCATCGTAAAAACCCTGTAGAAATTTATTCCAGTAAGGAATGGTTTCCTTTTCCAGACTGAATACCACCCGGTCGATCAGCGGCAGCGGTTTGCCCGCATCCGCCAGCAAACCGGCCTGCGCATCGCCTGCTTCGCCTTCGGCAGGATAAGTCTCGCTGTCGTAATACGGGTTGCGCGTGAGCACCATGCGCCGGTTGGGATCGTTCTCGGACAGGTAATACGGCCCGCTGCCCACCGGCCACCAGTCCAGCGTCAGGTTGCGTTCGCGCATCCCGGCCTGTGCGTAGAAACGCTCGGCCTCGTGCGGCATCGGCGAGAAGAACGGCATCGCCAGCCAATAGGCGAATTGTGGATACTTGCCGTGTATCGTGATGCGGTAAGTCAGCTCGTCCACCGCTTCGACGCCCGAGAGCGGAAAGGCATTCAAGTCGAGAAACTCTTGCGGTTCCTTCTTGAGCGCATCCTGCAACGTCACTGCGTAGTCCTTAAGGCCGACGATGTATTCGCTCATCACGCCGAAAATCGGC
>JACREA010000239.1 GCA_016218465.1 Nitrosomonadales bacterium
ACGCACCTGTTCGCAAAGCTTCTGGGCGTGTTGGCGCAACGCCCCAGCGCCGAATGACAATGACACAACTGCAAATTCCCATTCACCGAATCGTGCCACGCAATCCGATGTGCGCACGAACAATCCCGCAAGGCAGTCTCCCACTCTGCGCAGGCACTCATCGCCCGCCGATTGCGCGTAACGCTCGATATATTGGCTGAAGAAATCCAGTTCGACTTTCAATACCGACATCCCGCTGTGGGCGCGCCGGGTGAATATTAAAGAATCTGCAAAACGCTGGTCGAAATGGCGTCGATTGCTGACCCCGGCCAGCGGGTCGGCGGTGGTCAGCCGTTGCTCCAGCAGTATTCTGGCCGTCACGTCTTTCTGGATACCAATGAAATGGGTGGGTGCGGCTTCCGCGTTATGCACCGGTGAAATGCTGGTCTCGTTCCAGAACATCGATCCGTCCTTGCGGTAGTTGCGTAGTGTGACAACGCAAGCCTCGCTCCTGGAAATTGCAGCATGTATTTCGGCCTCTTCCGGCTGACCGGTATCGTTCCCCAGCAAGAAGCGACAGCTCTTGCCGATAGCTTCATCGGCGGTATAGCCAGTCAACTTCTCAAACCCCCGGTTTACATAGACCAGTGGGAAGCCCTGCTTCTGCGCATCGGCAATAATAATGCCATCTTGCGATTCATTAATGGCATTGACAAGCAAATCCTGGGAAATGTTTACATTGCGATCCAAGATGATTTCTACTTGTTTGTGTCGTTCAGATTCTTTTCAATTTCTTCCGCAGGCAAATATCCGGGGGATTGCCCCCCGTTACCAAAAATCAGGTTTGGTGTGCCATTGACATGGAGCTGCTTACCCAGCGCCAATACCTTTTCGGTTGGTGTTTCGCAATTCGCGCTGGCTGGAGCGATGCTGCTCAACATCAAGTCGTCCCACGCTTTAACCGGGTCTTTTGCACAACGCACGTTGCGCACGATTTCTCCCGAGTTCGGAAAAATCGGATACATGAACAAGTAGAGTGTGACATCGCTTACCCTGGCCAGTTCTTTTTCCAGCCGCTTGCAAAAACCACAGTTTGGATCAGTAAAATACGCCATCCTGCGCTTGCCGTTACCCTTCACTTTTTTCACCGCAATGTCGAGCGGCAGCTTGTCAAAATTAATCGCAAACAGCTTGCGGCGCTGTTCATCACTCAAGTTACGACGGCTTTTTGGATCGATAACACTGCCATCGACCAGATATTGCCCGTTTTCATCGGTGTACAAAAGCTGGCCGTCGATGACAATTTCATACAACCCGGCGTATGGTGTTTTAACAATGTGATCGAGTTTGCCGATGTTCGGAAAAATGCTTTGCATCGACTTGCGAATTTCGGTTTCCCCTGCGTGTGCTGAAGACAACAAGGCAAACAAAACTATAACTATCCATTTTGAAACGGTCAGTGCAGGTATATTTTTCATGAATTTATTCTCTTAAGTAAATTTATAAGGTGCATTGCATCAACGTTTTTACGCCGGGATGCGATTGGAGCCATTCAATCCCGAATTACGCACCGAGCGCAACAATTGACAGATGTTTTTGATAGTGGCGGCCAAACCAACTCACGCCAATCAACCAACAGCAATCGCGTTGTCAATATTTTCGTATAGAATCATAACATGCCGTCCGGTTTCATTTATAATTCCACCCCCTCGCGGAAAATCCCCTGGTGAAAAAACCCTTGGCGTACAAACTAGATGCGTATCGGCCCCTACCAACTGAAAAACAATCTCATCGTTGCTCCAATGGCGGGAGTAACTGACCGGCCTTTCCGTATGTTGTGCAAACGCATGGGCGCAGGTATGGCGGTAAGCGAAATGGTGGCATCCAATTCGTTGTTGTACGGATCGGAAAAAACCAGGCGCCGCGCCAACCATGAAGGCGAAGCCGATCCGATTTCGGTGCAGATCGTCGGAGCCGATGCCAAAATGCTTGCGCAAGCCGCCCGATATAACGTGGATCGCGGCGCACAAATCATCGATATCAACATGGGTTGCCCGGCAAAAAAAATCTGCAATGTGATGGCGGGTTCCGCTCTGCTGCAAAACGAACCGCTGGTCGTCCAATTGCTGGAAGCTGTGGTCGGCGCGGTAAATGTGCCGGTCACGCTGAAGATTCGCACCGGCTGGGACAAGCAGAACCGCAACGCGATACGCATCGCCAAAATCGCCGAAACTTCCGGTATCCAGGCGCTCGCGATTCATGGCCGCACCCGCGCCTGCGCCTACACTGGCGATGCGGAATACGACACCATCGCAGCGGTGAAGGCCAGTGTGAACATTCCCATCATCGCAAATGGCGACATCACCACCCCGGAAAAAGCCAAATCAGTGCTGGATCAAACCGGCGCGGACGCGGTAATGATAGGCCGCGCAGCTCAAGGCCGCCCGTGGCTGTTCCGCGAGATCGGGCATTTTCTGAAAACCGGAGAACATCTCCCAGCACCTGAAGCCGGCGAAATCCACCGCGTGCTGCTGGCTCATGTGCATGAGCTTTACGATTTCTATGGCGAACAAACCGGGTTGCGTGTGGCACGCAAGCACATCGCCTGGTACACCAAAGGACTGGCCGGTTCGGCTCATTTCCGCCATTACATGAATCAACTGGAAAGCCCTGCCGGGCAGTTGGCGGCGGTTGACGATTTTTTTTCGGAACAAGCGCAGCGCGGAACGCGGCTGCATTACATTGGGGAATTGACTTCATGAGCGATAGCTTGATAGACGAAAATGACATGGCGCGCCATGTGCGCAAGGCACTCAAGGAATATTTCAAGGACCTGGACGGCGAAAAACCGTGCTGCGGCATGTATGACATGGTGATGGATTGCGTTGAGAAACCCCTCATTGAAATGGCGCTGGAACACGTCAATGGCAACCAGACGCGCGCGTCGGAAATGCTGGGAATCAACCGCAACACCCTGCGCAAGAAAATGCAGCAACACGGCATTTCGTAGGGGCACGGCGCGCCGGGCCCTACACACAAATTTCATATGATCTGAAACAATTCATGTCAACAATCAAACAGGCCCTCATCAGCGTGTCGGATAAATCCGGCGTCCTCGAATTC
>JACREA010000240.1 GCA_016218465.1 Nitrosomonadales bacterium
TCCGCCTGTTGGGCGACAAGGTCAGTGCAAAAGCCGCAATGAAGAAGGCAGGCGTGCCCTGTGTTCCCGGTGTGGAAGGCTCCTTTCCCGACAATCCCGCCGAGATTATCAAGATTGCGCGCACCATTGGGTACCCGGTCATTATAAAAGCCTCCGGCGGCGGCGGCGGACGCGGGATGCGAGTAGTGCATACCGAAGCTGCCTTGCTGAACGCGGTCACCATGACGAAAACCGAGGCGCAAGCTGCGTTCAATAACCCCATGGTGTACATGGAAAAATTTCTTGAAAACCCGCGCCACATCGAATTTCAGGTACTGGCCGATCAACACGGCAATGCGGTTTATCTGGGCGAACGCGATTGCTCAATGCAGCGCCGACATCAAAAAATTATCGAGGAAGCTCCTGCTTTACTGCTCGATTCGCGCCTGCGCAACAAGATTGGTGAACGCTGTGCCGAAGCATGCCGCAAGATCGGCTATCGCGGCGCAGGCACATTTGAGTTCTTGTATGAAAACGGTGAGTTTTTCTTCATCGAGATGAATACACGCGTTCAAGTGGAGCACCCTGTCACAGAAATGATTACCGGCATTGACATCGTACAGCAGCAAATTCGCATCGCCGCCAATGAGAAGCTTACTTTCAAGCAGCGCGACATCGAGTTCCGTGGACATGCTATCGAATGCCGCATCAACGCCGAGCATCCGTATAAATTCACCCCTTCACCCGGGCGTATCACTACCTGGCATCCGCCAGGTGGTCCGGGCATTCGCGTAGATTCGCACGTGTATGCCAACTACTTTGTACCGCCCCATTACGACTCAATGATAGGCAAGATCATCGCTTATGGTGATACTCGAGAGCAGGCCATGGCACGGATGCGTACCGCATTATCCGAGATGGCGGTGGAAGGTATCGAGACCAACATCGCGCTGCATCGCGAGTTGCTGCAAGACGCAGCTTTCATGCGTGGCGGCACCAACATACATTATCTGGAAGAGCGACTGGCCGAACGCACCAAGGGCAAGTAATGCCGTGGCTCAATCTCGTCGTTGACACCGATGCAGGGCACGCCGAAGCGCTAAGCGACGTTTTACTCGAACTCGGCGCTCTGTCGGTCGACTTGCTGGATGCCGATGCCGACACGCCGGACGAGCAGGCTATTTTCGGTGAGCCCGGCGAATCTCCTCCCGGCGTATGGCAGCACAACCGCGTCAGCGCATTGTTCAACGATGACCGGGATGTCCCGGCAATCCTGCGTAAAGCCGTCAACAGCATCGGCCTCAAACAACTTCCCGAATTCCGCATTGAAACGCTGGCCGACAACGACTGGGTGAGGCTCACGCAATCCCAGTTCGAACCGATCCGGATTTCTTCACGGCTGTGGATCGTACCAACCTGGCACACCCCCAGCAATCCGGATGCAATCAACATCGTGCTTGATCCCGGCCTGGCATTCGGTACCGGCAGCCATCCCACCACACGCCTTTGCCTGCGCTGGCTCGATGACAACATGGAGGTGGGAGAAAGTGTGCTGGATTACGGCTGCGGTTCCGGCATTCTCGCCATTGCCGCGCTGAAGCTGGGGGCTGCACTTGCCGTCGGCATTGATGTAGACTCGCAGGCGGTAAGTGCCAGCCGCGATAACGCTGCCGCCAACAAAGCCATGAACGTGCGGTTTTACCTGCCCGGCGATGCGCCGCCAGCAACCTATGATTTGGTCGTGGCGAATATCCTGACGAATCCGCTGCGCATGCTCGCACCGTTGCTGGCCAATGCAACTCGCTCCAGCGGGCAAATCGTGTTGTCCGGCATCCTTGAGGAACAGGCGCAAGACGTGAAAAATATCTACCAACAATGGTTCGACATGGACGCTCCGGTTTTCGAGGATGGCTGGGCGTGCCTGTCAGGACGCAAACGCTAAGATGCGCGGAACGACACTTTGTCCGAATTGCAAAACGCGCTTCAAAATTAACGAAGCGCAATTAGAGTCGCATCTCGGAATGGTTCGTTGCGGGCATTGCCTGCAAACCTTCGATGCACGCCCCGGCTTTGTTCCAGACAAACCCCACCCGCAACTGGAATTGCCGATGCTGGAAACGCCAGACTCACCGTCACTTTCCAGCCTGCCCGTTCTGCAACCCATGACGCTGGCAGAGCAAGTTGCTATCGTTGAAGACGAAGACGCCAGCGCGTATCAATCAAAACTTCGCTCCTGGCCGTGGGTGATTGCTTCATTACTATTGACTCTGCTGATTCTTGCGCAATCTGCTTATTTTTTCCGCATTGAGCTGGCAGCACGAATGCCGGGCTTGAAACCCGTACTTATCAGCTATTGCCTGGTACTGAAATGCACAGTGCCGCTGCCGCAAAAAACTGATCTGATAGGAATTGAATCGTCGGATATCGAAGCAGATCCCAACCAGGAAAACCAGATAAATTTGAACGCACTGCTGCGCAACCGCGCCCCCTTCGCACAGGCATTTCCCAATCTGGAGCTCACGCTCAACGACGTCCAGGACAAACCGCTTGCGCGCCGCATTTTCAAGCCGACAGATTATTTGCCGTCGTCAGAAAGCCAGGCTACCGGTCTGCCACCCGGCCGCGAACTTGCTATCAAGTTACATCTCGACACCCAGGATCTGAAGCCCATGGGATACCGCCTGGTGTTGTTTTACCCAAACACCTGATTCATGCCAAGCTTCTTATTCATAGGGCTGTTTGCCAGATTCGCAATGTAATTTGTAAGCCCAAGTCATTTACGGCATAATTCACCCCGCCGTTAAAGACCAATGGGAGAGCGTGCCAGCCTGCATCCGGGGCTACGACACCGCCGAAGGCGCAACACCCGCAATCGCTCAGGCTCAAGAACTATTGACACAGGCAAATCTGGGGAGCGCTGCATTATGCAGCCACCGAAGGGGCACACGGATTATCCGTAATCTCTCAGGTATCAAGGACAGATGGGCGCCGCGCGATTACGTGCTGCGCCTTTTTTCATTCTCGGAAAGCAGATATGACGTTAAAACAAACTCCCCTCAACGCAGCTCACCGTGCAATGGGCGCAAAAATGGTCGATTTCGGCGGCTGGGACATGCCGGTGAACTACGGTTCGCAAATAGACGAGCATCATCAGGTGCGCAACGACTGCGGCATGTTCGACGTGTGCCACATGCGCGTGGTGGATGCGAAGGGCGAGGGTGTGCGCAACTTCCTGCGCTATCTGCTGGCGAACAACGCCGACAAGCTGACGTTGCCCGGCAAAGCGCTCTATTCCGCTATGCTGCGTCCGGACGGCGGCGTGATCGACGACCTCATCATCTACTTCATGAGTGAGCATTGGTTCCGCATCGTGGTGAACGCTGGGACTGCGGACAAAGACATTGCGTGGATGAAGCAGCAGGCCACAGAATTTACAAGGCATCTCCCGACGGGAGATGCGGCGGTTGCCCTTTCTCCTGCAAGCGGGGGAAAGTTGGATAGGGGGGCGCCACAACTCACCATCACCTCGCGCGACGACCTGGCGATGGTCGCCGTGCAAGGCCCGAATGCGCGCGCCAAGGTATGGCAAGTGCTGCCGCAGACCAAGACATCCACTGAAGGCTTGCAGAACTTCCAGGCTGCGGATTGTGGCGAATACTTCATGGCGCGCACCGGCTATACCGGCGAAGATGGGTTCGAGGTAATGTTGCCTAAAGAGAAAGTTGAGAAATTCTGGTACGCACTGAACAAGGCGGGCGTGCCGCCCATAGGTCTCGGCGCTCGCGACACCCTGCGCCTGGAAGCGGGCATGAATCTGTATGGGCAGGACATGGACGAAAACGTAGGGCCTCTGGAATCCGGTTTGGCATGGACGGTAGACTTGAAAAGCGAACGTGACTTTATCGGCAAGGCGGCACTGCTGGCGAACCCGCCAAACAAGAAGCTGGTCGGGCTGGTGCTGCTGGATCGCGGCGTGCTGCGCGGCCACCAGAAAGTGCACAGCGCGCACGGCGAAGGCGAGATAACCAGCGGTAGCTTCTCACCGACGCTTGAAAAATCCATAGCGCTGGCACGCGTCCCGAATGGCGTACAAATCGGCGCCCAGGTGCAAGTAGCGGTACGCGATAAAATGCTGGCGGCGAAAGTGGTGAAATATCCGTTTGCAAGAAATGGAAAGGCAGTCTCTAGTCGCTAGTCGGCAGTTAAAACCGCGTAGCGACAAATCCAACTAATGACTAGCGACTAACATCTAATGACTAATTAGGAGATTCAAATGAACACCCCGACTAACCTGAAATACACCGCCTCACACGAATGGGTCAAAAGCGAAGCCGACGGCACCATCAGCATCGGCATCACCCAGCATGCGCAGGAACTGCTGGGCGACATGGTATTTGTCGAAAACCCGGCGGTGGGACGCAAGCTCAAGGCAAAGGAAGAATGCGCGGTTGTGGAATCGGTCAAGGCCGCTGCCGATGTGTATTCGCCAGTTTCCGGCGAAGTGGTCGCGGTAAACAGTGAACTGGACAGCTCCCCCGAGAAGATAAATGCCGACGCGTATGGCGCATGGATGTTCAAGATGAAGCCGGACAATGCGGACGAAGTCGCGGCACTGATGGATGCTTCAGCATACCAAGCCGTCGTAGACAGCGAAGCACACTAACTACTGGGAAAAGGGAAGGGATAAGGGGGAAGGGTAAAACCTGAGGCGCGCAACGCGCGCCACCCTTCTCCCTTCCCTCTTCTCCATTCTCAAAGGATTTTAAAATGCCCTTCATCCCCCACACCGAGCAAGACATTGCAGCGATGCTCGCCAGCATCGGCGCAAAAAATATTGACGCGCTGTTCGATGAAATTCCAGCCGCGCTGCGCAGCGGCAAGCTGATCGCCGTCGGCGCCGGGCTGAACGAGATGCAGGTATCGCGCCTGATGCACGAACGCGCTGCGCAGGATAACCAGCATCTCAACTTCATCGGCGCGGGCGCCTACGAGCATCACATCCCCGCCGCAGTCTGGGAAATCGCTACTCGCGGCGAGTATTACACTGCCTACACGCCGTACCAGGCCGAGGCCAGCCAGGGCACGCTGCAAACGCTGTATGAATACCAGACGATGATCGCGTCGCTGACCGGCATGGATGCGTCCAACGCCAGCCTGTATGACGGCGCGTCCGGTTTGGCCGAGGCGATCCTGATGGCGGTCCGTTCACACAAGTCCTCGCGTCGTGTGCTGATTCCCGCGTCCATCAGCCCGCTGTACCGTAGCGTGGCGCGCAGCATCGTCAGTTTGCAAAACATCGATCTCGTGGAGATTCCGTTTGACATAGCGACCGGCACCACCGACCTGAATGCATTGCAGCAGCATGCCGGCAGCGACATCGCGGCACTGGTCATCCCGCAGCCGAATTTCTTCGGTGCGCTGGAAGATGTGGATACGCTGACCGACTGGGCGCATGCACAAAATGCGCTGGCCATCGGACTTGTGAATCCGTTGACCCTCGCGTTGCTGAAAGCGCCGGGCAGTTGGAGCGCCCCTCACCCCAACCCTCTCCCGCTTGCGGGAGAGGGGGCAATCGAATCGCTACGCGAATCTAAAATCTCTGGGGCGGACATCGCGGTCGGAGACGGCCAGCCGCTCGGCGCACCGCTCTCCAGCGGCGGCCCGTATTTCGGTTTCATGTGCTGCAAGCAGGCTCTGGTGCGCCAGATGCCGGGGCGCATCATCGGACGCACCGTCGATCTGGATGGAAAACCGGGTTTCACGCTGACGCTGCAGGCACGCGAGCAACACATTCGCCGCGCCAAGGCAACATCAAATATTTGCAGTAATCAGGGTTTGATGGTGTCAGCGGCGACTATACATATGGCGCTGCTCGGTGCTGACGGACTGCACCGCGTCGCCGCGGCTTCACACGCCAACACACAGGCGCTGACGGAAAAATTGCGTGCCGTACCTGGTGTAAAACTGATGTTCAATTCGCCACGCTTCCACGAGGCCGTGCTGCAACTTTCCAAGCCCGCTGGTGCAGTGCTGGCAAAAATGGAGGCGCAAGGTGTGCTCGGGGGGTACAATCTTTCCGCGCACTATCCGCAACTGGGCGATGCGATTCTGGTGTGCGCCACCGAAACCAAAACCAAAGCCGATCTGCAACGCTACATTGACACTCTGAAACTCGCCCTCAACTAATCGGGAGAACAAACATGAGCACCGTCAAATTGAAAGGCAACCCTGTCACCCTGCTGGGCAATTTTCCTGCCGTAGGGCAGCGCGCCCCGGCTTTCAGCCTGGTGGACAAGAACCTGAAAGATATCTCGCTGAAAGACTTTGCCGGGAAGCGCAAGGTGCTGGACATTGTGCCCAGCCTCGATACCGCGGTGTGCGCCGCTTCTGCGCGCAAATTCAACGAGGCTGCCAGCAAGCTGACAAACACTGTGGTGCTGGTGATTTCCGCCGACTTGCCGTTCGCATCGGCTCGTTTTTGCTCTGCCGAGGGCTTGAACAACGTCACCACGCTGTCACTGATGCGGGGTCGCGAATTCCTGCGCGATTACGGCGTGGAAATCGCAGACTTGCCGTTGCGTGGAGTCGCAGCACGCGCGGTGGTCGTGCTGGATGAAAATGACCGTGTGCTGTACACCGAACTGGTGGACGACATCTCACATGAACCCAATTACGATGCGGCCCTGGCTGCATTGAAATGAATCTGACCAAGGACACCATCCATGCTGATTTTTGAACGCTCCCACCCCGGTCGCCGCAACGCGGCACAAGCTCCGGACCACGCCGCAATGGTCAGCGGTATTCCAGCCGCGCTGCTGCGCCAGGATAGGCCGCTGTTGCCGGAGGCCTCGGAAATGGATGTCGTGCGTCACTACACGCGGCTGTCACAAAAGAATTTTTCGATCGACACGCACTTCTATCCGCTCGGCTCCTGCACGATGAAATATAACCCGCGCGCCTGCAACACGCTGGCGATGCTGCCAAACTTCCTCGCTCGCCATCCGCTCGCGCCGGAATCCACCGGACAGGGTGTGTTGGCCTGCCTGTATGACTTGCAGGAAATCCTGAAGGACGTGACCGGCATGGCCGGCGTGAGCCTGATGCCGATGGCCGGTGCACAGGGCGAATTTGCCGGCATCGCGATGATCCGCGCTTATCACGATGCGCGCGGTGATACAGCGCGCACCGAGATCATCGTACCGGATGCGGCACACGGCACAAATCCCGCGACCGCGGTGATGTGCGGCTACACAGTGAAAGAGATTCCTACCGATGCGAACGGCGATGTCGACCTGGACGCCCTGCGCGCCGCCACCGGCCCACAGACTGCCGGCCTGATGCTGACCAATCCGTCCACGCTGGGCGTATTCGAAAAACAGATTCAGGCGATCCAGAAGATCGTCCACGACGCGGGCGGCCTGCTGTATTACGACGGCGCGAACCTGAATGCGATCCTCGGCAA
>JACREA010000238.1 GCA_016218465.1 Nitrosomonadales bacterium
GCGCCGGTAATAGATGAGGATGGCAAGCTGGTCGGGCGGGTGACGGTAAACGTGGTGCTGGACTTCATCCGCACCGAATCGGAAAGCGACGTATTGAACCTGGCCGGTTTGCGCGAAGAGGAGGATATTTTTGCTTCCGTATGGAAGAGTGCGCAGAACCGCTGGACATGGCTGGCTCTGAATCTTTGCACCGCGTTCTTCGCTTCAAGGGTGATCGGCAATTTTGAAGGCACGATAGAAAAATTCGTCGCGCTCGCCACGCTCATGCCGATTGTCGCCGGCATTGCAGGAAACTCTGCGAACCAGACCACCACCATCATCACCCGCTCACTCGCCTTGGGGCAAATCACACAGGACAATGCACGCAGGCTGATGTCCAAGGAACTGGCGATCGGCGGATTTAATGGCATGTTATGGGGTGGCATTGCAGGACTGTTCGCTTACTTCCTGTACCACAGCGTAGCGCTCGGTATCGTGATGACCGGTGCGATGCTACTCAACCTGCTGGTGGGTGCAACCGTCGGCATGGGCATACCGCTTATCATGCAAAAACTGGGACGCGACCCGGCCATAGGCTCCAGCGTGATGATTACCGCCATTACCGATAGCGGAGGGTTCTTCATCTTCCTGGGACTGGCGACAGTTTTCCTGATTTAACGGGGAACAAACGCACCCAGCGTGAAACGCAGGTGTCGTTACTGAAGCTTCCCCTGTAAGAGAACCGAAAAAGGGCGGAAAAACCAAAAACCGCCCCTTGCAGGGCGAAATTACGCTTTAAGAATGCCGCCGGCCGGTTTTGCCGCTGGTTTCTTGGCTGCTACTTTTTTCGCTGCTGGCTTGGCTTTAGCAACGGCTTTCTTGGCTGCCGGCTTCTTGGCTACTGCTTTTTTCGCTGCCGGTTTTGCCGCTGGTTTCTTGGCTGCTGCTTTTTTCGCTGCCGGCTTCTTGGCTGCTGGCTTGGCTTTAGCAACGGCTTTCTTAGCTGCTGGCTTCTTGGCTACTGCTTTTTTCGCGGCGGGTTTTTTGGTTGCGGGTGTTTTTGCTGATGTTGCCATTTTCATTCTCCATAAAAATTTTAGAACATTCATTACGACTCACTGCACACCCAAACGCCCTGTATTTTGCGAAAGACGCTTGCGGCATCGGTACTGTATCCACGTTTAAAAAAACGTGCAACAAATTTCGTAATAATTCTTCAAGAAAGTTCCAAATTTCATGAAATTATTTTTTCGGCCGAATACAACTGGGCGACTGTTTCGCGTTCACGCACCAGATGTACGGCAGTGCCGTCCACCATCACCTCGGCAGCGCGCGGGCGGGTGTTGTAATTGGAACTCATGCTCATTCCGTAGGCCCCCGCAGAAAGCACTGCCAATAAGGACTTTGGCTCAATCGCCAAGTCGCGCGCATGGCCGATAAAGTCACCCGTTTCACAGATCGGGCCAACCACTTCATAGGTATGCACCTCATGGTTTTCGCGCTTTACCGGCAAAATTTCATGGAACGCGTCATATAAGGCCGGGCGCATCAGGTCATTCATCGCAGCATCGACAATGGCAAAATTCTTCTCCTCGCCATGCTTGAGATATTCCACTCGCGTCAGCAAAACGCCGGCATTGCCGACCAGCACGCGGCCCGGCTCCAGGATCAGCTTCTCGTTGCAACCGCGCAGCGCGCCGAGCAGGGCAGCCACATATTCGTCGATCGCCAGCGGCGTCTCATCGTTGTAGCGTATGCCCAAGCCGCCGCCCAGGTCGATGTGCTCCAGACGAATTCCTTCACCGGCCAGCGTGTCCACCAGCGCCAATATCTTTTCCGCCGCAGCGATGAACGGGCTGGTCCCGGTAAGCTGTGATCCAATGTGGCAATCTATGCCGGTAATACGCAGGTTGGCCATGCCTCGTGCCTTACGATACAACGAGATGGCTTCGCTATAAGCCACACCAAACTTGTTTTGCTTCAGACCGGTGGAAATATAAGGATGGGTTTTCGCATCCACATCAGGATTTACTCTGAGGCTGACTGGCGCAACCTTGCCCATATCCCCGGCCACTTCGTTGAGGCGATCCAGCTCTGCTGCAGATTCGACGTTGAAGCACATTATGTCTGCATCCAGAGCCATACGCATTTCTGCAATACTCTTGCCAATGCCGGAGAAAACCACCTTGCGCGCATCTCCACCTGCCGCCAATACTCGCTGCAATTCCCCGCCGGACACGATGTCGAAACCAGCTCCCAAGCGCGCAAACACGTTCAAGATCGCAAGATTCGAATTGGCTTTCACCGCATAGCAAATCAGATGTTCCCGCCCCTGCAATGCCTTCACGAATTGGCCAAAGCTATCTGTGAGCGCGGCCCGGGAATACACATAACATGGTGTGCCAAACCGCTCGGCAATGTCATCCAGCTTCACTTGCTCAGCGTAAAGCGCATCGTCTTGATAATGAAAGTAATGGTTCATGGCTATTTGCCTTGCGTTGGAGATGGCGCGTTATTATTTTGTGAATCTGGCGTTTGCGGGCTTGGGGTTTGAGTCCGGGTTGTTTGAGGCTTGGCTACCGGAAGCGTAAGCGGAGCCTTGCGCCCGCAACCCTGCAGCAGCAAAATAAATACTACTGTAATGCCAAAAATAATTCCTGATCGCATTTTCGTGCCTGCTAAATATTATTGGAGCAGATTATAAAGGTCGTTACGCTGATACAAAGAAGTTTTTGTAATATCGCAACCAGACAGTGGATTGAACACAGCTCCGGCAGAGATAACATCGATAGCATATTGGTATTACCTGAATGAGGTATGTGATGTTCTATTCTGCGCCTAAAGAAATTGCCCTGAGCTCCTTGCGCAGTTTTGCGTAATCTGAACACGCACTTTCTACCACGCGCCAGAACGCTGCCGAATGATTCATTTCGCGCAGATGGGCGAGTTCATGCACCACAACATAATCTATCAGGCGTGGCGGCAGTTTTATCAGTTGCACGTTCAGCCGCACCGAGCCTTGCGGCGTGCAACTTCCCCACTGCGTTTTTGCTACAGACAGTTTTACTTCTCGTGGCGCAACCTGCAACAGGTGCGCGTAGTGAGTTACGCGTTCCGCAAACAATTGCCCTGCTTCGAACCTGTACCAACGCTGCACCGTCTGTTCAATATGCGCCGCACTGCTGCCATTAACGGCAAATATCCGCAGTTCGCTGCCATGCCGGTGGGCGGGTGCCGCAAACAAACTCTGCTCCACTCGCAAGGTAAGCAATTCGCCTTTGTAGGGAATCTTTTCGCCGTCTTCCCAGCGTGTCTCTGCCGGCTTGCGAACTTGCCAGCCGTCAAGCTTTTCCAGCACCCAATCCGCTTTTTCCTGCAACACACTGTGGAGCCATTTCTCCGAGGTTCGCGCAGGCACGCATACAGTCAGGCCGCGATCATCAACGCGCAGGCCGATGCTTCTGCGCCTGTTGCTGCGCTTCAGGGTGTATGAAATATTTTTTCCGGCGAGGAGTGCGGCGCGCGTTTCGACACTGGGTGGGTTAACTATATTACGCAAGCGCTTCAGCATCAGTGGGGTAATTGCTGTATCTCATTCTCAATCCACTCCTCGACTCGCCGATTGATCTCGTCCGCCTTGAGTCCTTTCGTCTCAATCGGCGCACCGATACTCATGGTAATCAGGCCGGGATGTTTGCTGAACGCCTTGCGCCCCCACAACCGTCCGGCGTTGTGGGCCACAGGGATCACCGGAACTCCGCTGCTCGCGGCCAACATCGCGCCGCCGATCTTGTATTTGCCGCGCTGCCCGAACGGAATACGTGTTCCTTCCGGAAAGATTACCACGCAGAAACCTTGTGCAAGCCGCTCCTTGCCCTGCTCCAGCAACTGCTTCATCGCGCCTTTGCCGTCGCTGCGGTTGATGGCGATGGGGCTGGTCAACGCCAAGCCCCAGCCAAAGAATGGCAGCGACAGCAACTCGCGTTTGAGCACCCACACCTGCGGCGGAAAAACAGTTTGCAGCGCAAACGTTTCCCATGCCGACTGGTGTTTGCACAGCACGATGCATGGTTCCTTGGGAATGTTTTCCGCGCCGCGCACCTCCATGCGGATATTGCAGATCACACGCAACAACCACATCATGCTATAGGCCAGACCGGAGATCAGAAAGTAGCGGGTGTGCGGCTTGAGCGGAAATGTGAACAGCACAAGCGTCGCGTAAAACGGCACCCAGATCAGCTGCACCACAAAGAAGATCAGTGAACGGATATAAATCATGTCAAATCAATGTTGCGACTACCGCCGCCAAGTCGGGATAAACCAGCGTACCTTCCGGTAAACTGCCCGCTGCCTGCGTTTTCAGCCCCTTGCCTGTGAGCACCAGATAAGGTTGCGCACCCAGTGCGGCGGCAGGCTGCAAATCGCGCAGCGAATCCCCCACGGCGGGCACGCCCTTGAGGCTGCCGAGGTTATAGCGTGCCGCTATCTCCTCCAGCATTCCGCTTTTGGGTTTGCGGCAATGACAATTGGCTTCCGCCGCGTGCGGACAGAAAAACACTGCATCGATACGCGCACCGGCCAACGCGCAGGCTTTATGCATCTTGTCGTGAATTGCATTCAACATCGTCATGTCGAACAATCCGCGCCCGATTCCGGACTGGTTGGTCGCCACCACCACGCGATAGCCATCCTGATTCAGGCGCGCAATCGCTTCGAGGCTGCCCGGTATCGGCTTCCACTCCTCCGGGCTCTTGATGAACTGCTCGGAGTCATAATTGATCACGCCGTCACGATCGAGAATGATGAGTTTCATGGTTAGCCAGCCATCAAGCTCAGGTCAGCAACCTGATTCATATACGCGCGAGCATGTTGAAGCAAAGTGATTCTGTTATCACGAATATCCAGTTGCTCAACATTGACCATCACCTTGTCGAAAAATGCTTTTGTCGGCTGACTCAGTGGTACGAGCGCAGACAGCGCTGCAGTAAAGCTTTTTTCTTTGCGCAGCTTCAACGAAACCTCGCCAGCAGCGAGCAAAGATGCAAACAAGGTTCTCTCTTCGTCTTGTTGGAAAAGAGCGGTATTAGGAGCCGCCTTCAAGTCTCTTGGAGAAATCCCAAATGGAACATCGAAACCAGATTTTTTGAGAATATTCGTAATGCGTTTGTTCGCTTCGGCCAGATATTGACCTTCAGGACTGGCGACAAATGCTGTAGCGGCCTCCACTATCGAGGGCAATTGACCCAGTGGCGAAGCGGCACCCCACGGGCTGAGCACTGAGTTCACAGCTTGAGATGGGAAACCGCGTTCTTCGAAGTACCCCTGAGCCCTATCCAGAACAAAATGAAGCGGCGCCGCCCAATCACCTCGAGCATTTTCTGGCATTTCTGCCCGCGCGATGTCGATCAGAGACAATAGACTGATCGGCAAGTCGCGCTCAATCAACATACGAACCACGCCAAAGGCATGGCGGCGTAACGCGAAAGGGTCTTTGTCGCCAGTCGGAATCTGTCCGATACCGAACATGCCTACCAGCGTCTCCAGCTTGTCAGCCAGCGCGACACACAGGCCAACCATGTTGCGCGGCAGCTCGTCTCCCGCGAAGCGCGGCCTGTAATGGTCTTCAATCGCGAACGCAATGTCATCGCTCAACCCATCGTGCTGAGCGTAATAGCGCCCCATGATACCTTGCAACTCGGGAAATTCGCCCACCATGTCAGTGAGCAGATCGGCCTTGGCCAGTAGAGCGGCCTGATCAGCCTGTGCAGCCAACGCATCCCCTCCCAGTAGCTGTCCAATTTTAAAAGCAATGGCTTGCACTCGACCCGCCCGTTCACCCTGCGTACCGAGCTTGTTGTGATAGACCACCTTGTCTAGACCATGCACTCGCGAATCCAGCGGTTTCTGCCGGTCCTGGTCGAAGAAAAATTTTGCATCCGCCAAACGCGGGCGCACCACGCGTTCGTTGCCGCCGATCACCAGGCTCGCATCCGCCGGGCGGATGTTCGAGACGATCAGGAATTTGTTGGTCAGCTTGCCGCTGGCATCCAGCAGCGGGAAATATTTCTGGTTCGCCTTCATTGTCAGGATCAGGCATTCCTGCGGCACTTCGAGGAAGTCCGCTTCGAACTTGCCGACCAGCACATTGGGGCGTTCGACCAGCGCGGTCACTTCGTCCAGCAGCGCGTCGTCTTCAATCGGCTTGAGGTTTTCTTTCGCGGCGGCAGCAGCAAGCTGTCTCGCGATCTCGGCGCGGCGTTTTTCAAAACTTGGGGTCACCGCGCCTTCGTTTTCCATCTGTGCTTCGTAGCTATCGGCATCGCGGATTTCCAGCATCGCGCTTGCTGCTTCGAAGCGGTGGCCCTGCGTGCTGCGCCCGGCCTGCAAGCCCAGCGCCGACACTGGCACGATGTCTGTGCCATGCAGAGCCACTAGGCGGTGCGCGGGACGCACGAAGTTGACCGTACTCCAGCCATCGGCAAGTTGGTAACCCATCACCTTGGGGATAGGCAGCGCGGTCAGCGCAGATTCGAGTGCGGCTTGCACGCCCTCAGTAAGCGTCGCACCGGGCACGACTCTATCGAAGAACATGGCCTCGGTCTTGCCGTCCATATGGCGTTTGAGAGTCGGCACGACCGACGCATCTGCGCCAAGGGCGGACAGCTTTTTCAACAGCGCGGGCGTGGCGTTGCCGGTTGCATCGAGTGCGACACTGACAGGCATGAGTTTTTGAAGTATCTGGCGATCCGGTGCTTGACTCAAGACATCCTTAATCCAAACAGCCAAGCGTCTGGGAGAAGCATACGCAATATACGTTTCGCCATAAGTCTGACTTTTATCCACCAAAGAGTCGTGGGCCAGCTTCAACCACATATCTTGGGCAAAAGATTTACCCAGTCGATGCAGCGACTTTGGCGGCAGTTCTTCGACGAACAACTCGACCAGCAAATTTCTGTTACTCATGCCGACACCGCCTTCTTCTCGATCTGTGCCAGCACTTCAGCAGCCCATTCCCTGGGCGCCATTGGAAAGCCGAGACGGGCGCGGCTGTCGAAGTAACTCTGCGCCACGCTGCGCGCAAGGTTGCGGATACGCCCGATGTAGGCAGCACGCTCGGTCACAGAAATCGCCCCGCGCGCGTCCAGCAAATTGAAGCTGTGCGCGGCTTTCAGCACCTGCTCGTAGGCGGGCAATGCCAACTGCTGTTCCATCAGATGCTTGGCTTGTTTCTCATGGCTGCCGAACGCACTGAGAAGGAATTCCACATCGCTGTGCTCGAAGTTATAGGTCGACTGCTCGACCTCGTTCTGGTGGTACACGTCGCGGTAGGCGACGCCCGGCGTCCATGTCAGGTCGAATACGTTCTCGACACCCTGCAAATACATCGCCAGCCGCTCCAGCCCATAAGTAATCTCGCCGGTGATCGGCTTGCAGTCAATGCCGCCGACTTGCTGGAAATAAGTGAACTGCGTGACCTCCATACCGTTCAACCACACTTCCCAGCCCAGCCCCCAAGCTCCCAGCGTCGGGTTTTCCCAGTCGTCCTCGACGAAGCGAATATCGTTTTGCTTGAGGTCGAAACCGAGCGCCTCCAGCGAACCAAGATATAAATCGAGGATATTGGCGGGCGAGGGTTTCAGCACCACCTGGAACTGGTAGTAATGCTGCA
>JACREA010000244.1 GCA_016218465.1 Nitrosomonadales bacterium
ACCCTTGCAGGGGGAAGGTTAGGATGGGGGTAGAGCAGTGGGGAATCCAAGTTTCTACCCTCTCCCAAGCCCTCTCCCTGCAAGGGAGAGGGGATACGCACTTTTTGGAATGTTATAAATAACACAATGGAATCCGCATTCTCCGCCGCCGATCTGTCCGCAATCTGGCTTACCTTCAAGCTGGCTGCGGTAGTGACTGCCATTCTGTTGCTGGTCGGGACGCCGATCGCGTGGTGGCTGGCGCGCACCCGATCCTGGTGGAAGGGACCGGTCGGTGCGGTGGTCGCGCTGCCGATCGTGTTGCCGCCGACGGTGATCGGTTTTTATCTGCTGGCGGCGATGGGACCATCCGGCCCGCTCGGTCATCTGACGCAAGCATTGGGGATCGGTCTGCTGCCTTTTACTTTCGCCGGGCTGGTGATCGCCTCAGTGTTTTATTCGCTGCCTTTCGTGGTGCAGCCGCTGCAGAACGCCTTCGAGTCTATTCCCGAGCGCGCATTGGAAACCGCTGCGACGTTGCGCGCCTCCGCGCTGGATACTTTCTTCAGCGTAGCACTGCCGCTAGCCAAGCCCGGCTTGCTCACCGCATCGGTGCTCGGCTTTGCGCACACCGTCGGCGAGTTCGGCGTGGTGCTGATGATCGGCGGTAACATCCCGGACAAGACCCGCGTGGTGTCGGTGCAGATTTACGATCATGTTGAGGCGATGGAATATGCCTCGGCGCATTGGCTGTCGGCGGGGATGGTGGTGTTCGCCTTTGTTGTGCTGCTGGCTTTGTATACGCTCAACCCGACCGGGCGGCGCAAATGATTCACGCACGTTTCGATCTTTCCTACCCCGGTTTCTCGCTACAGGCGGATCTGCAGGTGCATGCGCAGGGCATCACCGCTTTGTTCGGCCCTTCCGGTTCGGGCAAGACCACCTTGTTGCGCTGTATCGCGGGATTGGAACGGACAGCCAACGGGTTGCTGCAAGTGAAGGATGAGGTGTGGCAGGACGGCGCGAACTTCATGCCGACGCATCAACGCCCGCTGGGTTATGTATTTCAGGAGGCCAGCCTGTTTCCGCATCTGTCGGTGCGGCGCAATCTGGAATACGGACTGAAGCGCATTCCGCCCGAACAGCGCAAGGTGCAACTGGAGCAGGTGGTGGAGTGGCTCGGCCTGAACAGGCTGATCGGGCGCGATAGTCCGGCGGGGTTGTCGGGCGGCGAACGGCAGCGCGTCGCCATCGCCCGCGCGCTGCTCACCAGCCCGCGCCTGCTGCTGATGGACGAGCCGCTCTCGGCACTGGATGCCGCCAGCAAGCGGGAAATCCTGCCGTATCTGGAGCGGCTGCACGGCGAACTGGATATTCCGGTTATTTATGTCAGCCACGCGCTGGATGAAGTGGCGCGGCTGGCCGACCAACTGGTGCTGATGGAGCAGGGACGCGTTATCGCCAGCGGCGCTCTCAACGAAATTCTGGGGAGGCTGGATTTGCCCACCGCGCATTTGGATGACGCAGGTGCGGTGATCGAAGCCAGTGTGGCCGTCCATGACGAGGAATATCATCTCACCCGGCTGGATTTTCCCGGCGGCAGCCTGTGGGTGAGTAAGGTGGAACGCGCTGTCGGGTCGCCAGTGCGCGCCCGTGTGCTGGCGCGCGATGTGAGCATCGCCACTGCGGTGCCGCAGGGCTCCAGCATCAGCAACATCCTTGTGGCGCGTATCGCCGGCATTCAGAATGAGGGGCCGGATCGCGTGAGTTTGCGCCTGTCTGTCGGTAGCAGACAAATGTTATTGTCGCGCATCACCCGCCGTTCGCGCGATCATCTCAATCTGATTATTGGGATGGAAGTATTCGCACAGGTCAAGAGCGTGGCGTTGATTGCGTAATATAATGTGGCGCAATAGTGCACTTCGCGCTTGCTTTCTGGATTTCCTAACATGGAGATAAATTAATATGGGTCGTCTGCTATTTTTGGTTGCCATTGTGGCCATCGTTTACCTGATCATCAGGTCTTATCAAAAAAATACGCCGCGCCAGGACAAGCCGGTTGTCGAAAATATGGTGCGCTGCGCTCACTGCGGCGTGCATTTTCCCAAGGGGGAAAGCGTTCAGGCTGATGGGCAGTTTTTTTGCTGTAACGAACATCGCGATGCATATCGGAAGTAGGCAATGCGGTGAAAGCGATTCCCCGAGAGGCTCACATTGAGTGTGAAGACGGACAATCTTACTGAAAAGATTTCCACAGTCGATTACTGGCGTTCCCTGCGCTATTTCAATTGGTATCGGCTGACGCTGGCCGGCCTGTTTATGCTTCTTGCCGGAGTATTCGGCACTTCTCTATCGTTGGGGGCGCGCAACTGGACAGCATTTTTTGTCGTCAGTGCGATCTATGCGGTAGTGGTAATACTTTCCTTTATTCCACTCCGGCTGCGCTGGCCGCGATTTAACTGGCAATTGGCCGCGCTAATTGTTAGCGACATTGCCGTCTTGTCAGTCCTGTCTCATGCCAGTGGAGGGATACAGAGCAATATCGGGCTCCTGCTGATGGTTTCGCTGGCGGCGGCCGGTTTGACCAGCCGCGGCAAAATTACTTTGTTCTTCGCCGCATTGGCCAGCATTGCCGCGCTGCTGGAGCATTCCTATGCCGTGCTCCATAACGATGCCGAGGTGGCGCAGTTCGTCCAGGTCGCATTGCTGTGCGTGTCCTATTTTGCGGTGGCATGGTTGGCTCATACATTGGCGAAATACGCCGTGGACAGCCAGGAGCTGGCGCAACGTCGCGGGCGTGATCTGGTCAACTTAGCCGAGGCGAACCGTCTGGTGATGCGCGATATGCAGGATGGCGTGCTGGTGGTAGATGAGCAGGGTATGATCATGCAGATGAACCCAAGTGCAGCACGTCTGCTGCGCCACAGCGCAGAACAAGGCAGCTTGCTGGCGGAAAATTTTCCGTTGTTGTTCGGGGAGTATGCGTTATGGAAGCAGACCGGAAACTCGAATCAGGGTAACTTACAGTTGGATGTGGGGGTGCAGGCAAGGCTGCGTTTCGTGGCAATCGAGCGCGATACGGCTCGCGGCGCGTTGATTTTTCTGGAAGATATGCAGCGCGTACGGGCCGAGGCGCAGCAGATCAAACTGGCCGCTCTGGGACGTCTCACAGCCAATATCGCGCACGAAGTGCGCAATCCGTTGTCGGCGATCAGCTATTCGACAGAATTAATGCAAGAAGAACAGGATGATGCCAAGCAGCAGAGGCTGCTGCAAATCGTGCTGGACAACACGCAGCGCATCAACCGCATCGTGCAGGATGTGATGCAGTTGAACCGGCGCGACCGGGCGCAACCCGAAGTGTTTGAGCTGGATGCAATGTTGCGCACTTTTGAGGAGGAGTTCAATTTGGCGGAACGGCTTGAACCGGGCGTAATGGCATTGTTTGTTGCTCAGGGTGTAGAGGTTTCTTTCGATCGCGGCCACTTGCGCCAGGTATTGTGGAATCTATGCCACAACGCGTTGCGATATTGCAGCAAGCGGCCCGGCAGCATGTCATTGAGGGTGAGTGTGACGGATGTGCGGACGATGCTATGCGTGCAAGATGACGGGCCGGGCATCTCAGGCGAACAACAGGGCAAACTGTTCGAGCCGTTCTTCACAACCGCAGCAGACGGATCCGGTTTGGGTTTGTATATCGCCAAAGAATTGTGCGAGGCAAATGGTGCATTGCTGGAATATCGGGGCGGCGGGAGGCGGAAAGGGGCGCGTTTCGGCATAATCTTTACGGACAGTCCTGAAAATAGCGGGGAGCATGAGCATGTCAAATAACTATTTGCGTGAAAACGCCACTGTGCTGCTGGTGGACGATGAGCCTGACATTCTGGAATTGCTGGAGCTGACTCTAAGCAAGATGGGCTTGGAGGTGGATAAAGCCGGCAATGTGCGCGAGGCTCTGACGAGGCTGGCAGCGCGCCGTTATGACTTGTGCCTGACCGATATGCGGATGCCCGATGGCGATGGCTTGCTAGTGGTGCAGCACATTATTCAAAACAATCTGGATGTGCCGG
>JACREA010000242.1 GCA_016218465.1 Nitrosomonadales bacterium
AGAGGCACTGTGGTTTTTCCCTTCTCCCTTCCCCCTTCTCCCTTCTCATATCTTTCCCAAGGCTGCACGAATCCCGGAATATTCAAATTAGACACCGAGAATCCCGTCAGCCCGGCCTTTGGTTTGGAGCCGCTGCCGGTTGCGCCCTCATCTCGAATCTCGCCGCCGCTGCCGGTCGCCGCCCCTGCAAACGGTGCTATGGCGGTGGGATGGTTGTGCGTTTCGACCTTCATCAGGATATGCGTCAATTCGTCGCTGAATGCATAGCCGCCGTCGGCGCGTGGATAGAAGCGCTCGACGCGCGCGCCCTCGATGACCGAGGAATTGTCGGAATACGCCACCACCGTGCCCTGCGGGCTGACCTTGTGGGTATTGCGGATCATGCCGAACAGCGAGTTGGTCTGCGCCTCACCGTCGATCATCCAGTCGGCGTTGAAAATCTTGTGGCGGCAGTGTTCGGAATTCGCCTGAGCGAACATCATCAGCTCGACATCGGTCGGGTTGCGTTTGAGCTTTTTGAAATTTTCGACAAGATATTCGATCTCGTCCTGCGACAGCGCCAGCCCCATCTCGCGGTTGGCTTTTTCCAGAGCCTTGCGGCCACCCTTTAAAACGTTCACTGTGGCGAGCGGTTGCGGCGTTCCGTGCCGGAAGATTTTTTCCGCAGCGCCAGCGGTATCGGTCAGGACGGTCTCGGTCATGCGGTCGTGCAGCAGCGGCAACACCGCCGCCTGCTCTGCCTTGCTCAGCGGCTTGCCGCTTTGGGTGGAGAGGTAATACCCCACGCCACGCTCGATGCGCGCAACTGCCGACAGCCCGCAATGCTGTGCGATGTCGGTAGCCTTGGTGGACCACGGAGAGATCGTGCCGAGGCGAGGCACCACCAATATCCGTAAAAATTCACCCGCCTGATTCGGTTCACCGGCAGCCTTGTCCAGACCCAGCACTTTGTCCAACAGGCTGCCTTGCGCCTTGCTCAGTGTGCTTTCCTTGAGTGCGCTGAAATACCAGTGGCGCGTCTCTGCAACGACGACGCCGGGAACAGCAACGTTCAGTGCGGCGCGCAGTTTTTTCAGGCGGAAGTCGGATAAAGCGGAGGTGCCGATGGAGACTTGATACATGGCGAAGACCGTGAAATTTTATTCGGGGCAGGATTATACTATGCGACCCACACATAGCACTTGACTTGAAATGAGCAAACCCATTCCTGCCCTTACTCCAATACAAATTGACAAGGCGCAAGTCATCGCGAATTTCCCGAAACGCCCGCGCGACAGCCACAAGGGTATGTTTGGCACAGTCGCAGTGATCGGCGGCGCATCCGGCATGGTCGGCGCACCGCTGCTGGCAGCACGCGCCGCGCTGAAGCTGGGTGCAGGCTGCGTGCATGTCGGGCTGCTGGCGGAGAACGCGCCGGCTGTCGACCTGCTGCAACCGGAGCTGATGCTGCATCGTGTGCACGATGCATTGCAACAAGTTATTGATCCCGATCACAACTTTAAAGATTCCGTCATACCCGCGCAGGCGGGTATCCAGTTGAATAAAAGCACTGGGTTCCCGCCTTCGCGGGAACGACAAAACACGGTGCTCGCAATCGGCTGTGGCATGGGGCGCGACATGGCCGCGCAGAAGCTGCTGTATGACGCATTAAACATCGACGCCGCGCTGATACTGGATGCCGATGCTCTCAATATCCTCGCGCAACGCCCCGATCTGCGCACCCTCATGCTTTCACGAAAGAACGCTACCGTGATCACGCCGCACCCCGGAGAAGCCGCACGCCTGCTGGGGTGCGAGATCAAGGAGGTTCAGGAAGACCGTATCGCGGCAGTGCAGCAACTGGCGCATAAATTCGGCTGCAGCGTAGTTCTGAAAGGAGCTAACAGCCTGTGTATCACACGCAACGGCAAACTGTTTATCAACCAGACCGGCAATCCCGGCATGAGCGCGGCGGGCATGGGTGATGTACTGACCGGCATGATCGCTGCCTTCATCGCGCAAGGAATGCCGGCGGACGATGCGCTGCTGCTGGCGGTGCACCTGCACGGCGCGGCGGGCGACGCGCTGGCTGAACAACAAGCCACCATCGGCATGACCGCGACGGAAGTAACCGAGTGGGCTCGCTGGCTGCTGAACCAATGGCAACTCCAATAGACATCCGCGAAGCAGCAGGCGTGCGCACGTTGCACTTCGGTTCCGAATGGATTCAGGGCGCGATGCGCATTGCGCGTCCGTGGAACCTGGAGCTGGACTACACGCGCGAGATGATGGCTTCGCTATTGCTGCGCGAACCGCCGAGAAGAGTGCTGCTGATCGGCCTCGGCGCGGCTTCGCTGACCAAGTTCCTTTACCGCCACTATCCGCTCGCGCACCTCACCGTGGTGGAAATCGAACCCGCTGTGGTCACCGTGGCGCGGCAGTATTTCAAGCTGCCGGAAGACCCGAAGCGACTCCATCTGGTGATCGGCGACGGGGCGGAATATATGCTTGGCAGCGACAAGCTGTTCGACCTGATCATGGTAGACGGCTTCGATGAGAACGCGCGCACCGGCGCGCTCGAGTCGCTGCCGTTCTACCAGGCCTGCCGCGCGCGCCTGAGCGATGACGGGATCGTGGCAATCAATCTGCTGACCCGCAACCGCGGCTTCAAGAACAGTTTGATGCGCCTTTGCTCTGCATTCGAAGATCGCGTGCTGATGTTTCCTTCTTGCGAAAGCGGCAATGCCATCGCCTTGGCCGCGTCAGGCGATCAAATCGAAATATCTTTCGATGAATTGAAGGAAAGCGCGGTCGCGTTGAAGGAAACTGCCGGATTGAATCTGCTGCCGACACTGGCACGCCTCGCGCAGGCCGGAATCTGTTTGAACAACCGGCTGATTCTGTAGGCAAGCATCAAAAGTCGGTTTTGCCTTACGATGCAGGTCCGCGCAGCAACAACGGAGCCGCGATAATTACAACCTCATATTGAAGGAGCGCAACATGATCGCATTGATTTTCCTCGGTATCGCCGCAGTCCTGCTGATCTACTGCATTGGCCTGTATAACCATTTGGTCGGCGTCAAACATGCTGTCGCCAAGGCGTGGTCGAACATCGACGTGCTGCTCAAGCAACGTCATGACGAACTACCCAAGCTGGTCGAGGTGTGCAAGCAGTACAAGCAGTTCGAACAAAAAACGCTGCAAAAAGTCATTGAGGCGCGCTCGCAGGTGCATGCCGCGCGCCAGCAGCAGGACATACCCGCGCTGGGGCAGGCAGAAGGTATGCTGCGCGCCGGGTTGGGCGGCATCTTCGCCGTGGCGGAAGCTTACCCGGAGCTGAAGACCAACGAGAACTTCATGCAGTTGCAGACGCGCATCACCTCGCTTGAGAACGGCATCGCCGACCGCCGCGAGTTGTACAACGACTCGGTGAATATCAACAATGTGCAGATCGAGGTATTCCCCGCCAGCATCATCGCCAGGCTGTTCAACTTCGGCGAGAAGCCGCTGCTGGAGTTCTCCGCCTCTGAAAAATCCGATGTGGATATGAAGCAGCTATTTAGCTAGCTGTCATGCTGGTCAAGCTGCGACGCGAATACGCGCAACTGGTCACCTCGGGTGCGCAGTTGGTGTTGCTGCTCGTCGGCTTCAGGCTGGAATCGCGCAACGGCTGGCTGATCTGCCTCTCAGTCATGGCCGCATTAAGCGTCGTTGCCTGGTTGTCAGCATTGAAGCGGCTGCGCGCGGTGCGCGACACGCCGACCTCGAAAGTCGCTTCCGCCGCCCAGGGCTATGTCGAGTTGGTTGGTCGCGGCAGGCCCTACGGCGATACTCCGCTGATCAGCAAACTGCGCGTTCTTCCCTGCCTGTGGTATCGCTACAAGGTTGAACGGCGTACATCGAAAGACAAATGGCAGACCATAGACAGCGGCGAAAGCTCAGACTCGTTCATTTTGCGCGACGGCAGTGGCGATTGCGTGGTCGATCCGGAAAACGCAGAAATCATCACCAGGCACTGCGACCAGTGGATAGATGGCGACTACCGATATACCGAATGGAAGCTGATCCTTCCGGACAGCCTCTATGTGCTCGGGGAGTTCCGCACGCGCAATCTGGGCGCAGAATTCGATGTGCGCGCCGAGACCAATTCGTTGCTCGCCGACTGGAAACGCGACAAGCCAGCGCTGCATGCGCGTTTCGATCTCAACAACGACGGTGAACTGGACATGAAGGAATGGATGCTGGCAAGATCGGCCGCCAAACGCGAAGTCGCCAAGAGAATGCGCGAAGCTCAGGCAGTGTCTGATATTCACATTATCTGCCAGCCGAGCGACGGCAGACTTTTCCTGATCAGCAACCTTAAACAGGATGACCTGTCACGCCGCTATCTGTTCTGGGCCTGGGCGCACATGGTGATTTTCTTCGGCGCGCTGGGCGGGACGGGTTGGCTGTTGCAGACACCGGCTTCTGTTCTGGGGTTGCATAAATGACAAGGGCGGGTACATATAACCCGCCCCTTCAAAACTGCCGATTGCGCATGAATCAGCGCAAGTCAGTCCTTCCTGATAAATGACATGCGCCCGATCAACCCATCTTTTATGATGAACTGGTGCCAGATGGCGCCAAGCAAATGCACGACGGTAACCACGATCAACACCGTCACCAATACCTCATGCACATCGTGGGCCGGCACTCCGGTAAATTTCTTGGGCAACAAGGTCGCATCTCCTGCCTGCAGTGCCTTGCTCACGTCGCTGGTGATGATCGTCATCATGCCGCTCACCGGCACCAGCAACAGCAGCCCATACAGTCCGTGATGAACGCCCTTGGCTACCTTGTCTATCAGCGTATCGCCCATGGCCGGAGGCGTGCCATCCTTGCTGCGAAAATACAGACGCAATACCGTCAATAACAACAATGTGCCGCCCACCAGCGAATGCGCAATGTAGCCGGCCAACGTCGCTCCCGCTTCATGACGAGCCTCGTCCAGTTCATGACCGAAATACCATGCGACGATTAACAATAACAATGTCAGCCAATGAATGATCACCATGCGATTGCTGTACTGCTTCATAACATTAACTCCTGTAAATTACGGAACCCCTAGGATAACCCTCTTCAAGTAAAGTTTCACTTGATATGAAAAATATTTGCGCAAGCCTTTCCGGAAACGCGTCTGATGCGCCTCAGGTATATATTTCCGTGCAGCATACTGTGTGCCGGCTACCTGATGATTAAAATTGCGAACTCGGTTCCATCGGTTCAGGAGGCATGAACACCGGTTGCGCTCCGGGGTGGTCAAAAGAGTAGCGCAGATATATCAGCGCCCTGTTAGGCGCGTAAAAATCGGAGCGATCAATAGAGAGTAAACCTCCGGCAAATAATTTAGGTTCGAATTGATATTCCCACGCGGCCTTTATTGAGAAGCCCTTACCTTGACTGGTCCCACCCGTATAAATGGGAGTGGTGAAATTAAGTGGCGCAAGAGCAGTTGCCTGAGCCTGCATCGAGCTGTCTGTGGGGAAGAATTGCGCATCCTGCATTTGTGTATTGGATGCCGAGACTGAACCGCGCAGCATATATGAGAAGCGAGGCCAGCGTTCTGCGTAAGTAATGGGTAATGACAGCGAACGATAATTACGCGGGCTGTAATAGCCGCCGTGCCCGAAAGTATATTCGCCCGCATTCTGGCTGTGATGCAAGTACATGCCGGTGAGGCCAAGCGAGAAAACGCGATTTTCCTCGTTGACAACGCGCCACTGCTCACCCGCCATGATTTGAATCCGCTGGTTGGATTGCACATTGAGTCCGGTCAGGTTGTGCCAACCGAACGATGACCAAAAACCAAAAGTTTCTCCCTTGTCGAGACTGAGACCAAATCGTCCACCCGTCGCCACCACCCCGCCCCAGACTCTGCCCGTATTGGGATCCTTTGTGCCCGCAAAGGATAGCAAGCTGCCAGTGACCGCACGCCGCGATGCCTCAAGCGAATAGCCATATTCTCCAAGATCGCCTTTTTGCCGTATTGCTCCGACGGTATTGGATACCGGGAAATTGAGAGGGGTAAATCCAATATCTGCGCTGAGATCACCACGCTGGTAGCCTGCTGTAAACGACATGCCTTGTTCAGTCTGCCGCAACATTGTTGATGCACAAGTTGGCTGGCAGAGCAGCAAGCTGCCAAAACGATCATTGGTTGTAGCGACAGTTCCTGAGCTCAATCTGACCAGATCAGTTCTGAAAAATAACTCGTCGTTCTTGTGCCAGGGCGTTTTGTATTCCAGCGGGATTTCCAGAGAATTATACTGCGACATTCCCGGCGTGCCTTTGCGGCTGCGTGATTCGATTGCGGAAGACAGCCAATCCGAGCGGCGATCTATTAGCGCTGCCAATTTCTTTTCTTTCCAGTCACGCTGAATTTTATCGGGGCTGCCGAATTCATCAATGCCGATATTCTCATAGGCAAGCGCGGGCTTTTGTTGACTGCCGTTCTGCGTTGAAACGGCATCGCGAGTAGCGCCTGGGCGAACATAAGGCTCGGCTACAACCAGCTTCTTCAGGTAATCGATCTCATGATCCAATTGCCCTTCTCGTTGAGCCATTTTCCATGCGTCATAAAGCACATACGTAGCTTCCGGATGTGCGGCGATCAGGGAATCAATCAGCTTTTTTGCGCGATCGTATTCCCCGAGATCGGAGTACATGCTGCTGATTGGCAAACCAACATAAACTTCATTCGCTGCGCTGTCGGCTGCCCATTCATCCAGTTGCTGCAGCGCTTTGGCGCGCTCACCGGATGCGGTCAGCATCTCTATCAGGCCGCTTCTGGCCTCCTTGTTCAGCTTATCCAATTTCAGAGTGCGGGCATAGATATCCATTGCGTCTTGCCAGTGGCGTTCGGCACGGTATGCATGCGCATCCGCAAGCAACAGGTTTTCTTGATCCGGTTTCTGTTTCAAAAATGGCGCAAGCGTCTGGTGAGCCAGAACAGTATTGCCTGCCGATGTTTGTTTCTCCGCCATGCGAATGGCTGCAGATTCCTGCAACTCAGCCAATGACGCTCTTTCAGCGGGCGACAGGTTTTGAATCCCTGAGATGGTTTCAAGCTCTTCGCGCAGTTCCTGATCAGAATCTATCATCGCAAGAAAGGACGCATAGCGCAGATGCCAGTTTACGGAAGGCGGCGTATGGTCGACCTTGACTCTGTCAAACAGTGTACGGCTATGCTTTATATCGCCAATTTCTGCCCATGCAAGCGCAACCGCAAGGGTAAAATCCTCATTGCCTGAGCTGGTGGCCTCCGCATCAGACAGCATTTCTATGGCATCATCTTTTCGCCCGGATTGCATCAGCGACTTGGCGTCCTGCGCCAGATTACTTATCGTCAAACGTTGTTGCAGCATCAACATGTCATGGCTGCGTTGCGAGGCCTCAATCCGGTTAAAGGTCTTCCGCGCATTACTGCTGTCTCCCAGGTCGGATTGGAATTGTGCCAGGGCATAAAGCGAGTCTGGATCATTCGGATGCCTGGCCAGCAATTCATCAAATATCGCTAATCCACTGGCGGGATCATTTTGACGCACGTACAGTTTTGCCAATTTTAAATGTAGCCAAGGATCATCGGCATCCACTTGTATGGCCTGTTCAAGATATTTGATAGCACGGTTAACCTCCCCCTTCGCCAACCTCAAGTCTGCCTGATCCTGCAGCATGGATGCTTCGATATGTTTGAGCGAAGCGCCCAACGCACTGCGTTGGGCCGGGGTTAATTGCGCAATCGTCAACTGGACTTTTGACGTCATGCCCTGCTGGCGATAAAGAGCGATGAGCCCGTTCAGGGCACTGATATCAAGCGGGTCGATAGAAAGCGCTTTACGATAACTGCTTTCCGCCTCCTTGAATTGTCCGCGATCTGCCTGTTCACGTGCGAGAGTGGTTAGTGCGCCAGACATCTTATTTTGACCAACTTCCTCTGAACGGGAGTGAGTTGAAATTGAGCCAAGCGAAAGGATCGCCGCAATAATGACTAACTTTCTGTACATATCCACCTCGGTTTGAATGTGCCATCACGTTCAAATTTGTAATGTCCTTCGAGCCAGCCCAGGCCAAAGAGAGTCAGCACTTGATCGTAGTAGTTATCAGTCCGGTCAAGCGGAGAAAGCGCAACGATTCGCTGATGCTGTTGATGCAGCGCTACACCCTGTTTTGATGCTTTCAGAAAAGGAATGAGTGCGGATGAAAATCCGGCTGAAGCACTTTCCTTGACAACTCCGCTAGGCGTATTAATTTCTCGCAACAGTGTGCCGCTACTGGCCACGTGGCGCCCCATCGGGGCTAATTTTTTCAGCAGTATATGAGATGCAGTATCCCGGCTGTCCAGCATCCCTGCCCATAAATAGACACGGATTGCATTAAAGCCACTCCCTAGCGCAGCCGAATTGCCGGACAGAAATCCTTTGCCAGTCTGATAATCCACCCACTCTGGAACAAAGCCTAGTGGCGAGGAGCGAACGATAATTTCGAGCGAAGTCTCAGCAATTTTTTTCCAGTCAGAGTCAGGATAAGTTACCGCGAAGCGGCGCATGATCTGTATTGGCAGGTAGCTGGGATTAAACCGCCAAGTGGTTTCATCGGCATGAAAACCTTTCGGTCCGGGTAAAAGCACGAGTCCCAATCCCGGTATTTCCGCCGTTTCCTCCCTCAAAATTCGCGCAGCCAGGAGCTCGGCAAGAGCCGAATATTTTGGGGTTTTCCATAACCGCCCGGCTTCATTCAGCGCATATGCGATCCAGAGGTCGGCATCGGTTGCCGCATTGCCATCTATCACGCCCCAGCTTTCATCAGTGCGTTTTCCCCAATTCCACGCGGGAAGCTGGCTGGTCAGGTCACCGTTGGCCAAATTGTTTTCTGTCCAACGCAGGATCAGGTCAAATGAGGCGCGATCATTCGCGATTAACGCAAACATCAATCCATAGGCCTGCCCTTCAGAGGTAGTTACATGTTGCGGAAGTGAGCGGTCGACTACTCGCCCCTCATCGCTGACAAACTTGCTGCGAAAGCTGTTCCATGCAGGCCAGTTTTCGCATTTGCCATCGCTCGCATCAACGGGAAGCGGACAGGAAAGCAATCCGATAAAAACAAAGAAGATCATTTTGATGGTGGTGCGATGTGACAATTTTCTCCCCTGAGCCGATTTTTCCGCTGACAGGGCTGGCGCACCCCGATTAAAGGAAAACAGGCATTTTCAAGCAAAAGTCCATACTGGGTTATTCGATCTCGAACTCGTGGCCGCGCAACCAGTTGACCCACCTTGCTTTCCAGCAAGGCGGGGTCAGTCAAAATAAATAGACTCGTCCAACTTTATAGCGCTGGCACAGCCAATCCGGCCAAATTATAGCCCGACAATCCAATTACGCTATACGGTATTTGTCGGCTTCATTTTTTCAATCCGCGGAAGGGCGATGCCGCTTTTTATATCGCTGAACTGAACTACCCAGCCTGAGATACACCAGCAAGCTTGTGCAACCTGCATTCCGGTCCGGTAAAATAAACCGCTTGTTATATAATAATTCGTATTAAAACTATAATAAAAATTCAGGAAAAATTGCAGAGGCGGATTTGTCAGAGCGGAAAGGAATTGAGTGGTCCGGTTTCACTCTTGTTCATTCATTCTCGCTCTGCAATACCTGTCTAAGCCCCTGAGGGATCGCATTCATGAGCCAGACTGCCGCACAAATACCCGAGTCAAACACCACTTCGGCGCAGGCCAGGAACCTCAAGTCTCGCCTTGCCAATATTTCGGCCAATATTTCGATGGGACTATGGGGCTTCTACTTCATTGCAAAATTGGCCCTGTACTTGAAAGAGCTGATTGGCTTCCACACCTTGGCAAACCTTGCCTTTGCTGCTTTCATATTGTTTCCGGTAAAGCATGTGCTCTGGCGCAGAGTAA
>JACREA010000245.1 GCA_016218465.1 Nitrosomonadales bacterium
CAATTACTTCGAGCAGATGAAAGGCCGTGGCACGCGCACGCTGGATATAGACGACCTGAGAAAAGTCACTCCCTCCGCAGTCAGCGCCAAGACCCACTATGTCATCGTCGATGCCATCGGCGTCACGCGGTCATTGAAAACCGCCAGCCAGCCGCTCATCACCAAACCCACCGTGCCGCTCAAGGATTTGGCCATGCAGGTGATGATGGGCGCGACGGACGAAGATACAGTGAGTTCACTCGCCGGACGCTTGGCGCGGCTCAACAAGCAGCTCGACACCGACGACCAGCGCCGCATCCGCGAAGCCAGCGGTGGCCTGGAACTCACCCAGCTTGTCGGCAGACTGTTCGGTGCGATCGATGCCGATAACATCGAAGCCCGCGCGCTGGCGCTGGCGAAACAGCCCATCGGCAGCGACCCCGGCGACGACAAACGCCAGCAGGCACAAGAGCAACTGGTGAAGGAAGCGGCCAGCGTGCTGAATGGCGAACTGGTTGAACTCATCGACACCATCCGTCAGGACAAGGAACAAACCATTGACCATGACACCATCGACACCGTGCTGGGCGCGGGATGGGAAAAGAATATTGCCAACAACGCGCAAGCCATTGCCGATGAATTTGCCGCCTACCTGAAAGCCAATCAGGACAACATCGCCGCACTCACCATCTTCTTCAGCCAGCCGTACAGAAGGCGCGAACTCAGCTACGACTTGATCCGCCAGGTGTTGGACAAACTCAAAATCGACAAACCCAAACTCGCCCCCATGTATGTGTGGCAAGCCTATCGCAGGCTGGACGATTACAAAGGCGCGCAGCCAGTAAAAGAACTCACCGCACTGGTCACGCTGATCCGCCGCGTGTGCGGCATGGATGAGACGCTGACCGACTTCGATGCGACGGTGCGCCGCAATTTCAGAAACTGGATCATGAAACACCACTCCGGCGGCGGTAATAAGTTCAACGAAGAACAAATGGACTGGCTGCGCATGATCCGCGACCACGTCGCCAACTCCTTCCACATCGAGCGCGACGATCTGGAAATGTCGCCGTTCGACGGACAGGGCGGGCTGGGAAAGATGTATCAATTGTTCGGTGCGAAGATGGACACGCTGCTGGATGAGTTGAATGAAGTGCTGGTGGCGTGAAGATGAATATGGATGCCTCAAATCTTCCTAAAGGTTGGTGCTGCACATCGCTTGAAAATATTGCTTCTTGGGGTTCTGGTGGAACACCATCGCGAAACGTAGAAAGATATTTCCAAGGGACAATTCCTTGGGTAAAAACTGGTGAGTTGGAAGGCAAATACATTCGAAAAACAGAAGAACATATTTCTGAAGATGCTCTGAAAAATTCCAGTGCAAAAATTTTCCCTAAAGGGTCTGTTGGCATCGCCATGTATGGTGCAACCATAGGGAAGCTTTCGATATGGGGAATTGACGCTTCAACCAATCAGGCTTGTGCTGTAGGCATTCCAAACGAAGCCATCAATAACGAGTTTCTCTACTACTACCTTTTATCTGAAAGACAGAACCTCATCAAAGCAGGAAAAGGTGGTGCGCAACCCAATCTTTCACAAGGCATCATCAAGGAGTGGCCGATTAACTTGCCGCCACATTCCGAACAACACCGCATCGTCGCAAAAATCGAGGAGCTGTTTTCCGAGCTGGACAAGGGCATCGAAAACCTGAAGACCGCGCAGGCGCAGCTCAAGGTGTATCGCCAGGCGCTGCTGAAACACGCATTCGAGGGCAAGCTCACTGCGCAGTGGCGCGCAGAGAATCAGGACAAACTCGAAACCGCCGCTGCCTTGCTGAAGCGCATCCAGCAAGAGCGCGCGCAATGCTACCAGCAACAACTCAAATCCCCCTCAGTCCCCCTTTTGCAAAGGGGGAAGACAACCAGCGCCGCAGCCGCATCAGTTCCCCCCTTTGAAAAAGGGGGGTTAGGGGGGATTTCGGGGGGCAGGAGGAATTTAAAACCCAAAGCCCCGAAACCCCTGCCGCCGCTCACCGCCGAAGAACTGGCCGAATTGCCCGAACTGCCGGAGGGATGGGGGTGGATTAAATTCGGGGAGTTGTGCGAGAAAATCTTTGATGGGACACATTTTTCCCCTAAGAGCTTCCCAACAGGTAAATACAAATACATTACTGCAAAAAATATTAAAGAAGGCCGCCTAGACCTCTCGAACATTACTTATTTGGACGAGGATGCGCATCGAGAAATATATTCAAGATGTGATGTTCAATTCAATGATGTCTTGTACATCAAAGATGGCGCGACAACAGGGATTGCAGTTGTCAATAAGTTGGAGGAGGAGTTCTCTCTTCTATCGAGTGTGGGTGTGTTCCGCTTTCCGAAGAGTGCTGTGATTCCAGAATATGCGGCATATTTTTTGAATTCAAATGTGACGCGGCATCGCATGTTGAAAGAAGTCGCTGGTGTTGCAATAACACGGCTTACGCTTGTAAAACTAAATCGTGCGGGGTTTGCGCTAGCTTCTCTTGGTGAGCAACAACAAATTGTTCAAGAATTAGACTCAAAGCTCTCTGAAGTTGACCAACTCGAACAGACCATCACCACCTCACTGCAGCAAGCCGAAGCCCTGCGCCAATCCATCCTAAAAAAAGCCTTCTCCGGCCAACTGGTGCCGCAAGACCCGCACGACGAACCTGCCTCGGCGTTGCTGGCGCGCATCAAGGCGGCGCGGGCAACTGCCGAGAAGAACTCGGCAGTTCGCCAAAGGAGCAAACGTGGATAGGTTACAAATTGACGACAGAACGTTTGTTCTCTATGATGCATTGGTTTTTTTGCATCCATGAGCGAGGAGTCCTGACCATGCAACCTCAACCATCCATCTTTGAAGAGCACGAAATACGCCGCGTGTATGACGAGGCGACGGAAACTTGGTGGTTTTCAGTGGTGGACATCGTGCAGGTGCTGACTCAGCAGGCTGATTACCAGGCCGCCAGAAAATACTGGAACAAGCTGAAAGAGCGACTGGGCAAGGAAGGCAGTCAACTGGTGACAAATTGTCACCAGTTGAAAATGACCGCTGACGATGGCAAGCAACGCCTGACCGATGTGGCGACTGCCGAGACTTTGCTACGACTGGTGCAGTCCGTGCCCAGCCCCAAGGCTGAGCCGATCAAGCTGTGGCTGG
Organism: Nitrosomonadales bacterium; assembly: GCA_016218465.1. Lineage (GTDB taxonomy): Bacteria > Pseudomonadota > Gammaproteobacteria > Burkholderiales > Gallionellaceae > Gallionella. Next base: position 3,163 of record JACREA010000245.1, read on the forward strand.
CGAAGGTGGGCTACGAGCGGATGCAGGAGATGGCCGACCCCGCCCTGTCACTGGATCGCGCACGCGAGACTTGGCAAAAACACGGACGTAGCGAGAAGTGGATACAGCAGCGCATGACCGGGCAGGAGACGCGCAACAAGCTGACCGATTATTGGAAAGGGCACGACATCAAGGAGGGCGAGGAATACGCGATCCTGACCAACATCATTCATCAGGAGTGGGCCGAGGTGGATGTGAAGGCGCACAAGACGATGAAGGGTTTGAAGACGCAAAACCTGCGCGACCACATGAGCGAGGCGGAGCTGATCTTCACCGCGCTGGCGGAGCTTTCCACGCGCCAGATCGCGGAAAGCATGGATGCCACGGGCATGAACGAGAATGAGGCTGCGGCGAAGACAGGCGGCGGCATCGCCAAAAAGGCAAGGCTGGAGCTGGAAGGTAAAACGGGTAGGAAGGTGGTATCGGCGGAGAATTATTTGCCACCCAACAAGAAAAATATTGGGAAGAAAATACCATGAGCAAAAAGTCCGCGTTACCCGACAAGCCGGAAAGCCATCTTGTGGTCTTTCAGGAAAAAGCGATCCGCCGCACCTGGCATAACGAGGAGTGGTGGTTTGCTGTTGTGGATGTGGTAACTGTTCTCACCGACAGCGTGAATCCTGGCGATTACATCAAGAAAATACGCCTGCGGGACAGTGAGTTATCTCAAGGGTGGGGACAAATTGTCACCCCCCTTCGTATTGAAACAGAGGGGGGAGTGCAACGGGTTAATTGCGCCAACACCGAAGGCCTGTTTCGCATCATCCAATCCATCCCATCGCCCAAGGCGGAACCTTTCAAACGCTGGCTGGCGCAGGTGGGTTATGAGCGGGTGAAGGAAATTGAGAACCCGGAACTGGCCAGTGCCCGCGCCCGCGAGCTGTACCAGGCAAAGGGCTATCCGCAGGCGTGGATCGAGAAGCGGCTGCGTTCAATCTCTATTCGCGGCGAGTTGACCGATGAGTGGAAGCAACGCGGGGTGCAGGAGGGGCGCGAATATTCCATCCTTACCGCCGAAATTGCCCGTGCCACATTCGGCGTAACGCCCGATGCACACAGCCGCCTCAAGGGGCTGGACAAGGTCAAGACCGGCAACAACCTGCGCGATCACATGACTGATCTGGAGCTGATTTTCACGATGCTGGGCGAGGCGGGCACCACGGAAATTGCGCGGCGCAAAGATGCGCAGGGCTTTGTGGATAATCGCAAGGCCGCGAAAGAAGGCGGCGCTATTGCAGGCAATGCGCGCAAGGCGCTGGAAGCCAAAAGCGGCAGGCGGGTGGTTTCGGCGGAAAACTA
>JACREA010000243.1 GCA_016218465.1 Nitrosomonadales bacterium
AACATGCCTTCACCATGCGAAACTTCGATGAAGCCTGACGAATCGAGCAACATGTCTTCCGGCAGCTTGATACCGTTGGTCTCCGGCTCCATGCCGACTGCCAGCACGGCCATGTCATGCACCGTGGCGTAGCGGTGATAGCCCTCGGTATCCACACCATGCAACACCGGGTTGCCATCCTTGTCTTCGGTTATTTTGGCGACCTTGGATTTAACGAAACTGACCGTCGTATCCTGTTGCACTTTCTGGTAGAAATCTTCGAGCCGGTCTATGACGCGGATGTCTATGTAGTAGATCGTCGATCTACCGGATTCGCCACAAGCCTCGCGCACATAATGCGTCTGCTTGAGCGATGCCATGCAACAGATGCGCGAACAATGGCGCAGATGGTTTTCATCACGCGAACCGGCGCACTGGATGAAAGCGATGTTCTTCGCTTCCTTGCCGTCGGAAGGGCGCAGCAGCTTGCCGCCGGTCGGGCCGTGCGGGTCGGCGAGCCGCTCAAATTCCAGGCTGGTGATCACGTTGGCAAAACGATCATAGCCATATGGCTGTATTTTGGCCGCGTCGTAAGGCTTCCAGCCGGTCGCCCAAACGATTGCGCCCGTTTTCAACTTGACCGTCTCGGTCTGCATGTAAAGATCTATGGCGTCATATTTGCAGGCCGCCATGGCTTTTGCCGCATCCGGCGTTCCGATGATCGAAGGGTCGAGCACGTAGTGCATCGGATATGCCATCGCGTGCGGCAGGTAGGCCACACGCATCTTGCTTAAGCCATAATCATGAGGATTCTGAATCTCTGCTTCGACCGCAGCGGCACAGTCGCCGCAGGCAGTACAGTTTGCGTTGACGTAGCGGGGGGACAGCTTCAGTGTCACCGTATAGTCGCCGCGCTGCCCGGTCACGCTGCTCACCTCGGCCAATGTCATCACGCGCACATTGCGGTTGGCTTTCAAACGGCGCAAATTGATTTCCAGCCCGCAGGCCGGATGGCACATCTTGGGAAAATAGCGGTTCATCGGTGCGGTGCGCCCGCCCAGGGTTGCATTGCGTTCAACGAGTATCACCTGCTTGCCGCATTCAGCGGCTTCCAGTGCCGCTGTCATGCCGCTTATGCCACCGCCGACGACGAGGATGGTCTGGTTGGTTGCGATGGATGAACTCACTCAAGCCTCCAATATAGGTTGCTGCAACGTACGTATCTCGAAATTCATCCGCTCCAGATCGCCGAGTATCCAAGTCGGAACAGCGTCCACGCCGGGCGCGTCGATGCCCGCAACCGATCCGGGGTTAACCAGCCAGCAGTGCCCGCCGCTGACGTCTGCCTGCATCCCGACATGGGCGGTGTGGCTGTGGCCATGGCACACAAGATCGTAATCGCCAGTGCAGGCAAAAGCATGCCCGTGATGCGGCATATGTGTTACGAATATCTTGCGTCCGCCCAGTTCCAGAACGGCTTCTTGCCCGTGGTAGGTGAACAGGCCACCGGTCTTTTCCATCATGCGGTACAACGTCGCAATGTCGCCAATATTGTTGCCGTGCACCGCGTGGATGGGAATACCGAGCGTAATGCATTCACGCAGGGTGTTCGCGCCGATCAGGTCGCCACAATGAATGACAGCCTGGGCGCCAACCGCTTTCGCCTGCGCAACAGCGGCCGCAAGCGGTTCTGCACGATCATGGCTATCGGAAACGATGCAGATTTTCAGTGTGCCTTAAGGTATTCAGGGGATTTCTGGTGTTAGTCATGATGTCAAAACAACATTGTATTCATTAGGCCTAATTGGTGGTTTTAGTGTCTATAGCCACTACGGGGGAGCTACAATATAACCCGAATGGGGGTATACTTATTAAGTAATGAACTTAGAGAAAGCGTCATCAAAACATTCTTTCCCGATATTTTCATTTATCAAATTCTGATGAGCTGTTTGATACTCCGGCACACTCTTATAAAAGCATTCAAGTTATTCGGAAGTTAACGAAACACCTGGTTGAATATATGAGCAAAAAAACTAATTCCGTAAAAAACCCAGCCCCCGCCGATTTTTCGTGGGCAAAGGATTCGGGTTTTACGCCACCACTCAAAAAAAAGGGCGCGACAGCATACAAATCACTCGCGCCTGCCGCCTCCAGGGTTGGCGACCTTAAACTTCTATTGGAAGAATTTCTTTCGACCCTCATTTCCACGGTAGAAGCTTCTGCCGGAATAGTAAGGATATCCCCCCCGCCACACGGCCAGGCCCCTCAAATAATCAGTTCTGTAGGCTTTCCCGCCGAGTTGCTTGAAGTCGAAAATTTAATCAGCGTTAATTGCGTTTCATTTTGCAAACCCGCCACCAAACGCGGTATCTATTCAACCAATATTGGCATATGCAAAACACGTCAGGATTGCCGTTATGTTGGCTGTCAAATTCAATCGATAATTGCAGCCCCGCTCGAAAATCCTCGTTCTTCCGAAAATCAAATTGGAATGCTCACTCTATTTTTCGACACCCCGCAAGAACCAACTGAGCACATCTCCAAAACTCTTCAGTCATTCACCAAATTACTAGGCGCCATTGTCGAACATAACAGGTTGAACAGCGAAGCAAAGCGTGTCGAACTTATCGCCGAACGGCAGTCAATCGCAAACGAAATCCATGATTCACTGGCGCAAACCCTGGTCTACACAAGAATGCGCACTAGTTTGTTATTGGAATCCTTACGGGCAGGTAATGAGCTCATGTCTGCCAAATATGCGCACGATATTGATGACGCTTTGGAGATCAGCCAGAAAACCGTGCGGGAACTCATCACAGATTTCCGTTGTGCGATGGATCCTTCCGGGCTGCTGCGTGCCCTGCAAATCCTGACCGAACAATTTTGTCTTCGCAATAATATCGAGCTCGAATATATCAACCGGGTAGCCCATCTCGAATTGCCGTTAGAATATGAAATTCAGGTTTACCATATCGTGCAGGAAGCTCTGGCAAATATCGCCACCCATTCCGGCGCGACCCATGCCCGCCTGATCGTTGATTTAACGTCCGGTTACTACGTCATTACCGTCAAGGATAACGGTAGCGGCGGATGCACATTCACGCCTGTTGAAGGGCACTATGGCATGATGATTATGCGCGAACGCGCGCAGCGTATTGGTGGAGAAATTAAACTGGAAAGCTCCAAAGGTTTCGGTACGCACCTGCAATTATATTTCCCTATACCAGGATCAGATTGGAGAGCAGTTAATGAGTGAGAAAATTAAAGTTATTCTGGTTGACGATCAAAATCTGTGCAGGAGCGGATTAAGTGAGCTGCTGGGCAATTGTTATGGGTTTACCGTGCTCGGCGCAACCGGAAGTGTCGAAGGACTGCGCGAGTTATTACGTGAGCAACCCGATCTTTTGATCATGGATCTTCGCATGAAGCCATTGGATGGCTTGGCTATGCTTGGACAAATTCGCAATGAAGGCTGCACAACTCCCGCTGTTGTCCTGACCATGAGCGATTCTGACGTCGACCTGGCAAACGCGATACGTGCAGGTGTACGTGGCTATTTACTCAAAGACATGGCGCCAGATGAAGTGGTTGATGCCATTCGTCGTGTCGCGGCTGGAGAGCTGGTCGTCGCTCCTGCCATGACGATCAAGATGATCGAAATGTTGCGCGGAGATCAACCCGGAGATGAACCTAAAAACTCCCTGAAATTACTCACTGACCGCGAACGTGAAATACTTCAACTGTTATCTCGTGGTGAAAGCAACAAAGCCATCGCACAAACATTATCGATCAGTTATGACACCGTAAAGCAGCATGTTCGTCATATCCTGACCAAACTGAATCTGTCATCAAGAGTCAAGGCCGCCGTGTTATTCACCGTCGAACAACAGGCACAGAATTCCGATGACAGGCTGTGACATTACCGCATACAACATTTTGAGCAACAGCAGATAGATCCGCTTGTATCGGTACTTCTGAATGGATTAATGGAAAGCCAAGAAAAAAGACGCTGTAAACGGCTTTCATCATTTATCGCAACCAGATTCCGATTGCTCAGATTCCAACTTATTATAACCATTTACTCGGATAATTTTTTACCGCATGCTTCGCACTCGCAAATGGCAGGTCGAAAGAAAGATGGGCTAGACCGTTTTGATCTAACCCATTGATTTTTTGGTAGGCACGATTGGACTCGAACCAACGACCCCTTGGATGTCGACCAAGTGCTCTAACCAACTGAGCTACGCGCCTATTACAGTGTTCGCATTGTATCCGAAAGGCTATCTTGCTTCAAACGGAAATCACGCCTGCCAAACCCCGTAACCTGTTTCTCGCAGGCCGATTGCAAGCTCCACTTCCATATCGCGTGCGCCGTCGTAGGGCATCGGGTTATATACTTCGTAGAGCTCGGGCAACAAGCGCAAACCGAATTCCTGTACGTATCGATTGGACTGGATACCTGCCTTGTGTTTGTCGAAGCGCACGTCGGGATCCAATCCCGTCATGCCGACGTAAACGCACGGCTTGCCCGTGACGTAATCGGGGTTGGCTTTTTTGAATCGGCCTTTGTTGAGAACGTCTTTCGACAGTTCAATCACATAGACGTGGTAGTGGTCGCGGCGTCTCATGGTTGCACCAAACTAAACCAGCGATTTGTCCGCGAATAACACGAAAGAATACTGAGAGCTAAAGTTGTTCGCCCTTTTCGTGTCTTGCGTGGTTTTAAGGGGCAAGCTGCTTTTTCTTCTTGGTCGTGACAGCGAGCAACCCGATCAATAACTGCCCGAGGCCAGATTATCGAAGCGCGTGTATTCTCCCCTGAACGCCAGTTCGACCTTTCCAATCGGGCCGTTACGCTGTTTGCCGATGATGATTTCGGCTTTGCCTTTGTCGGGGGAATCGCTGTTATAGACTTCGTCGCGGTAGATAAACAGGATCAGGTCGGCATCCTGTTCGATCGCGCCGGACTCGCGCAAATCGGACATCACCGGGCGTTTGTTGGGGCGTTGTTCAAGGCTGCGATTCAACTGGGACAGTGCGATCACCGGCACATGCAGTTCCTTTGCCAGTGCCTTTAACGAGCGGGAAATTTCCGAGATTTCCGTGGCGCGATTCTCGCTGGCTTTGCCTGCGTTCGAACTCATCAATTGCAGATAATCGACCACGATCAGGCCGAGTCCCTCATTCTGGCGATGCAGGCGGCGCGACCGCGCGCGCAAATCAAGAGCAGACAGCGCGGCGCTTTCGTCGATGTAGATAGGCGCATCATTCAGCTTGCCGAGCGCGTGCGTCAACCGGCCCCAGTCGTCATCCTGCAAACGGCCGGTGCGCAAATCATGCTGATTGAGTTTGCCGACCGAACCGAGCATACGCATCGCCAACTGCGAAGCGCCCATTTCCATGCTGAAAATCGCCACAGGCAATTTGCTGTCCATCGCCACGTTCTCGGCAATGTTGATCGAGAACGCGGTTTTGCCCATGCTCGGACGACCCGCAACAATAATCAGGTCGCCCGCCTGCAAGCCTGATGTCATGCGATCCAGATCGGTGAAGCCGGTCGCAGTACCGGTGATGTCGCTGGGGTTGTCCCGCCCGTACAAAGTCTCGATGCGCTGAACCACTTCCGTCAGCAGCGGCGGCATTGCAATAAAACCCTGTTTGCCTTTCGAGCCAGCCTCGGCGATTTCGAACACTTTGCTTTCCGCCTCGTCGAGCAGTTGCGCAGCATCGCGACCGGTCGGGTTATAGGCGCTACTGGCGATGTCGGTGCCGACCTCCGCGAGCTTGCGCATGATGGAACGCTCGCGAACGATTTCGCCATAGCGGCGGATATTAGCTGCCGACGGCACGTTTTGCGCCAACCCACCCAGGTAAGGCAAACCACCAACCTTGTCCAGCTCACCGGCGATCTCCAACGCTTCGGCCACGGTAATCACGTCTACCGGCTTCGCCAACTCGCTCAAACGCACAACCTGGCGATAGATCAGGCGGTGTTCCTGCCGGTAAAAATCTTCATCGGTTATCAGGTCGGCTATCCTGTCCAGCGCGGTCGAGTCAAGCATCAAGCCGCCCAGCACTGATTGCTCGGCCTCTACCGAGTGGGGAGGCAATTTGATCTGGTCGATCTGGGTGTCCGGATTAGAAAAGTTTTGCATTTACATTTATTGGGCCGGTTAATTACTTTTGCACGTCAGGCATTTTAACTCGCCGTTCGTGAAACAACTATAAACAAAAAAGGACTGTCGCCAGTCCTTTTTGTATTGCCCTGATGCTGCAATGAATTACTGTTCGCCCAGCACCGAGACCGTAATACCCACCACCACATCAGTGTGCAGCGCAATGTTGAGGTGATGATCGCCGATCTGCTTGAGGTGGCCTTCAGGCATGCGAACTTGCGATTTTTCAACTTCAAAGCCTTGCTGAGCCAGCGCGGCGGCAATGTCAGCATTGGTGACGGAACCGAACAGCTTGCCGTCCACACCGGCTTTTTGCACGATCTGTACGGTGGCGCCTGCCAGTTTTTCGCCGCGTGCTTGCGCATCGGCAAGCTTGGCCTTGTCAGCAGCCTCAAATTCCACACGACGCGCCTCAAACTCGGCCATGTTAGCGGCAGTTGCGCGCTTGGCCTTGCCTTGCGGAATCAGGAAATTGCGTGCGTAACCGTTCTTGACCTTGACCACATCACCCAATTGACCAACGTTGGTCACTTTTTCCATCAGAATTATTTGCATGGCTTCGCTCCTTAGTGTAGATCTGTGTAAGGCATCAAAGCCAGAAAACGCGCGCGTTTCACGGCGGTGCTCAATTGACGCTGGAAGCGTGTCCTAGTGCCGGTGATGCGCGCCGGGATCAGCTTGCCGTTCTCGGAGATGAATTCCTTGAGGATGTTCACATCCTTGTAATCCACTTCGGCGATCTTCTCGACTGTGAAGCGGCAGAATTTGCGGCGTTTGAACAGATTGTTGCGGGAAGAACGTTTGTTCTTGTCATCTTTCTTTTTGTCTGGACGTGCCATGATGTTTCCTTATTCCAAAATTATTGAGCGTCTGCAGCAGCTTCTTCTGCAACTGGTGCTGCACCTTCGGTCGGCATGGAGCGGGATTTTTCTTCCTTCATCATTGCGGAAGGTTCGGTGACGGCAGCCTTGGTCTTGACGGTCAGGTGACGCAACACCGCATCATTGAAGCGGAACGCGTGCTCCAGCTCGTCCAGTATTTCCTGGTTGCATTCGATATTCATCAGCACGTAATGCGCCTTGTGAATTTTCTGGATCGGGTATGCCAACTGACGGCGCCCCCAGTCTTCCAGGCGATGGATAAGGCCACCCTTGGAAGTGACCAGAGTGCGATAACGCTCAATCATCGCGGGTACTTGCTCGCTTTGATCGGGATGCACAATAAAAACGATTTCATAATGTCGCATTACATCTCCTTATGGTTAAAGCCCCCCGCTTGCGGTGCGGTGGAGCAAGGTAAGCGAAACTGCCCATCAGTTTTACAAGCAGTCCCACAGGGGCGCGCATTATAGCGAAATATGCTTATAGGTCAAGGAGTTTTGGTGCTGGTTATTAATTAATGGGCGCTAACGGATCCAGGCTGCCAATCAATCTATATAGAACTGTAGAACTGGCTTCAAGCACGCTGAACACGGATGTGTCAGCAAAGGGTCAAGGCCCCAGCAATACTCCCTGACGGGAAAAGGGATTGTTATGCAACGCGCTGTTTCGCAGTAATGGCATTGCGGCAACCGCCCTTGATCCACTCCAGCCATTCCGCCATGCCTTCGCCGCTGGCTGCCGAGATGCGAATCACCTGCAGCGCAGGATTGATGCGG
>JACREA010000247.1 GCA_016218465.1 Nitrosomonadales bacterium
GGAAGGCATGGCGGCGCTCAATATCGAGGGCAACAGCGAAGCGCGCCAGGCGCGCCTCGACATCCTGCTCGACCAGGTTGGTCTTGAGCGCATCGCCAAGTGGCGCTATCCGCATGAGTTTTCCGGCGGGCAGCGGCAGCGTATCGCGATTGCGCGGACTCTTGCAGTTTCACCGCGGCTGTTGATTTGCGACGAACCGACCAGCGCTTTGGATGTGTCGGTGCAGGCGCAAATTTTGAATCTGCTGAAATCACTGCAACGGGAACTGAATCTGAGCTATTTGTTCATCACCCACAATCTCGCGGTGGTGGAATACCTCGCGCATGAGGTGTGCGTAATGTATCTGGGGCGCATTGTCGAACGCGGTACGTCCGAGGAGGTGTTGCGCTCGCCCAAACATCCCTATACACAGGCCCTGCTGTCCGCCGTGCCGCGCATTGACGGCTCAGGAGTGGAGCGCATCAAGCTGGAGGGTGACATGCCTTCGCCCGCCAATCCGCCGCAAGGCTGCCATTTCGCACCGCGCTGCACACACGCAATGGAAATATGCCGAGCCAGTTATCCGCCAGCCACAAGCCTTTCGGCAACACGCATCGTGCATTGCTTTTTATATGGGCGAGATTCGGGTTGACGACCGGGGGTTTTAGGATTAAAAAGATAATACTGAATCCGATGAGTTGTCGGGAGGTTGAGTAGCACTTGATTAAAAGTCTTTTTATAAGGAGAAAATCATGAGCACAAAATCAACAGGCGTACCGGGTGACGTTGGCAAAGAAAAACTCATGCAGGATTTTCGTGCGGTGGTAGCAGACGCTGAGGAGCTGTTGCGCGCAACTGCGGGACAGGCTGGCGAGAAGGCGGCTGCTGCACGCGAACGTATCCAGGAGAATCTGGCTGCAGCGAAGGCGCGCCTAACTGCCGCAGAAGAAGCGGTGGTTGCCAAGACCAAGCAGGCGGCACACGTAACCGACGAATACGTGCATGAGAATCCATGGAAAGCGGTTGGAGTCGGGGTCGGGGTTGGGCTGATTGTTGGAATGCTGATTTCGCGCGGTCGTTAAACCATGCCGGATACAGGTTCGGGGCTGATGGCCTCGGTCAGGAGGCTGTTGTCAACGCTGGTTTCCATTGCTTCGACACGGCTTGAATTGCTTGCGAACGAGTTACAGGAGGAGCGGCTGCGTTTAACGCAGATGCTCCTTTTTGGATTGTTCGCGCTGTTCTGCTTCGGCCTCGGCATACTGCTGCTTACGGTATTCATCGTGGTGCTGTTTTGGGACGATCATCGTCTGGCAGTCGTCGGTGCGCTGACTGTTGTTTTTTTCGCATTGGGACTGTTGATGGTGCTGTTGCTGCGCAACAAGGCGAAGGCAAAATCCAGACTGTTTTCCGCCAGTCTTGCCGAGTTGGACAAGGACAGGGAACATCTTGGCGCCAGCCAGGACAGGACTGCCAGCCATGAATAGCCAATTATCTGCGGTGATGCAACGCCGCGGCGAACTCTTGGCCAGGATCGCCTTGCAGCGGGGACAGTTGGCTGAGATCGGGGCACGTCTTCAGCCCCCACTGGCTTTGGCTGACCGTGGAGTAGCTGCCGCGCGTTTCTTGCGTTTCAATCCTGCGCTGGTCGCTGGTGTGATCGCTGTTCTGGTGATACGCCGTCACGGCGTGATTGGCGCGGTGAACATCATCTGGCGGGTATGGAAGAGATACCGCTATTTCACCGCAATTGCAGCAAAACTATCGTCGTGGGGTTTTGATTCCAAAAGCGAGTGAATCGTGGACTTGCTTATGCAGGGGCTTTGCTCAGGCGGGTCTGACCCGGATGGTCTGTCCAATCCTGATTATTTTCAACGGCCCATTCCACTGTTTAAGCTTGGTGACGCTGACATGATATCGGCGCGCCAAACCACCTAACGTATCGCCTCTGCGCACTCTGTGTTTGATGCCGAATGAACGATCATCGGCTGCAAGGTTCATGTTGAAAGTCTCGAATTCGGTTTCTGCTTCTTCGCCGTTAACCGGCACCAGCAGGGTTTGCCCGGTGCTGATGTTGCCGCGTGAAGTGAGGCCGTTCACGGATTTTAAATTTTCCACCGACAAGCCGAAGCGAGGAGCCAATTTATCGAGCCGCTCGCCTTTTTTCGGCTGGTAAGACTGCCAGGAGACCAGCGGCTTATCGTAGCTTTCCAGATTGGTGCGGAAGGTTTCCATCTTTTCTATCGGTAGCAATACCAAATCGTTGCTATCGTGCAAAATCACCGGGCGGTTGTGTGCGGGATTGAGCGCTGTGAATTCCTCTATCGAGATATCAGCCAGTTCTGCGGCCAGTTTTACGTCAATGTGCTTGGTGGTCGTGACAGCGGCAAAGTAGGGTTTGTTGGGGATGGCTGGAAGCGTCAGATCAAAGCTTGCCGGATTGGAAATGATATTTTTGATGGCTAACAATTTTGGCACGTAATTACGCGTTTCTTTCGGCAACTTCAGGCTGGTGTAATTTACCGGCAAACCGCGTCTGCGATTACGTGCCTGTGCGCGTTTCACACCGCCTTCGCCGCAATTGTAGGCAGCCAGGGCCAATTCCCAATTCCCGAACATATCGTGCAGATTTTGCAGGTAGTCGAGCGCGCCATTGGTTGCGCTGATGACATTGCGACGACCGTCATACCACCAGTTTTGCTGCATGCCAAATAGTTTGCCGGTGGACGGCATAAATTGCCATATACCGGAAGCCCGGCTTCTCGAATATGCGCCGGGATTGAAGGCGCTTTCGATCATGGGCAGCAGCGCAATTTCGCTGGGCATGCCGCGCCGTTCTACTTCCTCGGTGATGAAATACAGGTAGCGGCGCGCGCGGTCGGTCATGCGCTCGACGTAATCGGGGCGGCTGGCATACCACTTTTCATGCCTGGCGACCAGCTTGGAATCCACATCGCGCATTGCGAAACCGCTGCGTATCCGCGGCCACAGATCAGAGGCAACCTGATTGACTTCCGGTACGCTGGCTTCCGATATGTTGGCTTCCTGAGTGAGTTCAGATTCCGGGATAAGTTCGATTCTGACATCTTCTGCTGATGGCAGGAATTCCGGTGCAATTTCGTTAGCCAGCGGAGTGTTGAGCGCGAGCGTTTCTTCAGCGTTAGCGAATGCCGGAAAGGTGAGTGCGCCGATGGCGAGCAGTGCAATAAAAATCTGTCGAATCAAGGGCACGTGTGTTCTTCCTGGAAGGTTGCAGCCATCGCGATAGTATCCGAGGTGTTGCGGCCAGGTCAATCTTGATGGCATGGCATGTTGCAGGCAAACAACATCTCTCTGCTGTATTTCAGCCCGTGCGCTACGAAATGCATATATGTTGCGCCGGTCACCGGACAGCGTTCTTTAATTGTTCGAGTATCGCCGGATTCTCCAGTGTCGAAATGTCCTGCGTAATATCCTCGCCATTGGCGATGGCGCGCAGCAGGCGGCGCATGATCTTGCCGGAACGCGTCTTGGGAAGATTGTCGCCGAAGCGGATTTCATCCGGTTTGGCGATCGGGCCGATGGACTTGCTTACCCATGCGCGCAGGGTTTCGGCAATTTCCTTTGCTTTAGCCGCATCATCGGGACGAGTGCCTTTCAGCACGACGTAGGCGACGATTGCCTCGCCCTTGATGTCGTGCGGCTTGCCGACCATCGCGGCTTCCGCCACCAGCGGATTGGCGGACAAGGCGGATTCGATTTCCATCGTGCCGAGGCGGTGGCCGGATACCTTCAGCACATCGTCAATGCGCCCCATGATCCAGAAATAACCATCTTCATCGCGGTGCGAGGAATCACCAGCCAGATAATAGCCGTGCATTTCTTCGGGGAAGTAGGCTCTTTTGTAGCGTTCCGGATCGCCCCAGATGGTGCGGATTTGTGCGGGGAAGGGGCGTTTGATGACGAGGAAGCCGCCGTGCTGGTCATGTACTTCATTGCCCGCCTCGTTGACGATGGATGCAATAATGCCGGGCAATGGCAGCGTGCAGGAACCGGGCTTAAGCGGCATTGCGCCCGGTAGCGGGGCAATCATATGGTGTCCGGTTTCGGTCTGCCACCAGGTATCCACGATCGGGCAGCGCGCCTGTCCGACGGTGTTGTAGTACCACATCCATGCTTCCGGATTGATCGGCTCGCCGACCGAGCCGAGCAGGCGCAGGCTGGACAGGTCATATTGTTTGGGTAGTTCTCCGCCGAGTTTAATCAGCGAGCGTATTGCAGTCGGTGCGGTGTAGAAGGTCGTAACCCTGTGGTTCTGGATCATCTTCCAGAAGCGCCCGGCATCTGGGTAGGTCGGAATGCCTTCGAACACCACCTGCGTTGCGCCCATCGCCAGCGGGCCGTAGGTCACATAGCTGTGTCCTGTGACCCAGCCCACGTCGGCGGTGCACCAGAAAACGTCCGTCGGTTTGTAATCGAACACCCATTGCATTGTCAGCATCGCGCCAAGCAGGTAGCCACCGCTGGAATGCTGGACACCCTTGGGTTTGCCGGTGGAACCAGAGGTATAGAGAATGAACAGCGGGTGTTCCGAGCCGACCCATTCCGGTTCGCATATCGAGCTTTGCCCTGCCACCAGATCATGCCACCAGATGTTGTTCTGCGCGTTCCATGCGATTTCGTTGGCAGCGCGCCGGTATACGATGACGCTATGCACCTTCTCGCAACCGCCCGTGGACAACGCCTCATCAACCACCGTTTTCAACGGCATCACCTTGCCGCCGCGCATTTGCGCATCGGCGGTGATCACCGCGCAGGCTTGCGCGTCCACGATACGTTCATGCAGGCTCTTGGATGAAAAGCCGCCGAACACCACCGAATGGATCGCGCCGATGCGCGCGCAGGCTTGCATGGCGACCACGACCTCGATGCTCATCGGCATATAGATGACGACGCGGTCACTGTTTTTAATGCCGCAAGATTTCAGGCCGTTGGCGAACTGGCATACGCGCGCGTGCAAATCGCGGTAATTGATTTTCGTTACCTTGCCATCGTCGGCCTCGAAAATGATTGCAGTCTTTTCCGCCTGTGTGGCGAGATGAATATCAAGGCAGTTGTATGAAACATTCAGCACGCCATCCTCGAACCATTTGAAAAACGGCGCATTGCTTTCATCCAGTGTCTTGGTGAACGGCTGCTTCCAGTGCAATGTCTCGCGCGCCAGCTTGGCCCAAAAACCTGCGTAATCATGTTCTGCTGCTTTGCACAAAGCCTGATAGCCAGCCATCCCGGAAACATTGGCCTGTTTGACAAATTCAGCAGAAGGGCTGAATACGCGCGTTTCATTCAAGACTGATTCGATGTTGGACATGCAACCTCCCGAGTGGATATTGTGGCGGCGATAATTGCCGGCTA
>JACREA010000035.1 GCA_016218465.1 Nitrosomonadales bacterium
CATATAATTAATTTATTAATCACGAATCAAGGAGAAAACATGAAGTCTATTATCGTTAGCATGGTTGCAGCAGCTGGTTTGATGGTCGCAGGTAGCGCGTTGGCAGTCGATATGCCGGATCTTGCGAAGAAGAATAGCTGCGTGGCTTGCCATGCAATTGACAAAAAGCTGGTTGGCCCGGCTTGGCAAGCAGTGGCTGACAAATACAAGGGCGACGCAAGCGCCAAGGATAAATTGTCTGCCAAGATACTGAAAGGCGGCAGCGGCAACTGGGGTACGATGCCTATGCCAGCTAACCCAAAGATCGGCGATGCTGATCGTGCTGCACTGGTAGACTTCATTCTGGGCTTGGCTAAGTAAGCTTGACCCAAGCATCTGGAGAAATCCTCAAAAAGCCGGCGCAAGCCGGCTTTTTTGTTTGTCTGCGAATTTATCACACGTAAGATTGACAAGCCACGAGCCGCCTCTGCATAATCTGCGCGCATTCCTGAAGGGATTAACCATGTTATTTTATTCTGCTCGCTCGTTATTGTTTGCCGCTATCACGATGACCCTGCTGGGGTGTGAAAAACCAGCCACACCGGGCCAAAGCACATCAGGGGAACTGGTCGTCCGCATCGGGGCGTCGGCACCCCTGACCGGACCGCAGGCGCATATCGGCAAGGACAACGAAAGCGGCACGCGCATGGCGATAGACGACGCCAACGCCAAGGGCATCGTCATTGGCGGGCGCAAGATACATTTCGAGCTGATCAGCGAAGATGACCAGGCCGACCCCAAGACCGCCACCATCGTCGCTCAGAAGCTGGTGGACAACAAAGTCAGCGGAGTGATCGGGCATCTCAATTCCGGCACGACAATTCCCGCCTCAAGAATCTATAACGACAACGGCATCGTGCAGATTTCGCCTTCCGCCACCGCCACTGCCTACACCGCACAGGGCTTCAAAACTGCATTCCGTGTAATGGCAAATGACGCGCAACAGGGTCGCGTGCTGGGCGAATATGCAACAAAGAATCTCGCCGCGAAAAAGATTGCCGTCATCGATGACCGGACCGGATACGGGCAAGGCTTGGCTGACGAATTCATCAAGGCAGCACAGGCCAATGGCGCGCAAATCGTGGCGCACGAATACACCAACGACAAGGCGTATGACTTCACCGCAGTGCTGACCGCGGTAAAAGGCAAGCAACCCGATCTGCTGTTTTACGCCGGGATGGACCCGCAAGCTGGCCCGATGGCGAAACAGATCAAAACCCTCGCGATGCAACTCAAGTTCATGATGGGTGATGGCGGTTATACCCCGCAATTCATTAAGCTGGCAGGCGATGCCGCAGAAGGCAGCTATGCCTCGTTACCCGGCGTGCCGCTGGATAAAATGCCGGGCGGTAAAGATTTTGAAAAACGTTTTGTCGCCAAGTATCAGCCCATCCAGCTGTATGCGCCGTACTGCTACGATGCGGTTAATGTGATGATCGCCGCGATGCAAAAAGCCGATTCGGCAGAGCCTGCAAAATACCTGCCCGCCCTCGCCGGCATTTCGCATGACGGGGTGACCGCAAGAATCCAGTTCGATGAAAAAGGCGACCTGAAAGGTGGCGCCATCACCCTTTACCAGGTGCAACAAGGCAAGTGGCAGCCGCTGGAAACACTGGGCGCAAGAGCAACTCCTGCACATTGATACGTGAAACATGAATGATGAAGCGGCACCTTGCGTGTCGCTTTTTTTTTGGAAGACAATTAGCCACGGATTAACACGGATATCCACTGATAATTACCGCGTTTCCATCCGTGTTAATCTGTGTCCATCCGTGGCTGATTATCGTTTTTTATCTATGGAAATACTGCTACAACAAATCATCAACGGCTTGGTGCAAGGCAGCGTGTACGCGCTGGTCGCGCTGGGCTACACGATGGTGTATGGCATCCTCGGCCTGATCAACTTTGCGCATGGCGAAGTCGTGATGGTCGGTGCTATGCTGGCAATCTCTTCGCTGACCGCATTGCTGGGCATCGGTATGCCACCCCTGCTGGCGTTGCCTCTCAGCGCCGTGTTGGCGATGCTGGGTTGTATGGCGCTGGGTTACGGCATCGAACGCATCGCCTACCGCCCGTTGCGCCACTCGCCGCGCCTCGCTCCGCTGATAACCGCGATCGGCGTCTCCATCGTGTTGCAGAATCTGGCCATGATGATCTGGGGGCGCGAATATCATTCCTTCCCGCAACTGATCGCCAACAATTCGCACAACGCCGGCGGCGCAATCATCAACGATATCCAGATAATTATTTTCGTTCTGGCTCTGGCGATCATGGCTGTACTGATGCTGCTGGTGCACAGAACCAGACTGGGACGCGCGATGCGCGCGGTAGCCGAGAACCAGCACGCCGCACAATTGATGGGCGTGGACATCAACCGGGTGATTTCAATCACCTTCATGCTCGGCTCGGCGCTTGCCGCAGTGGCGGGGATGATGGTCAGCGCCAATTACGGGCTGGCGCATTACTACATGGGCTTCCTGCTCGGCCTGAAAGCCTTCACTGCTGCGGTACTTGGCGGCATTGGCAACCTGCGCGGCGCAATGCTGGGCGGGCTGCTGCTCGGCTTGATCGAAAGCATGGGCGCAGGCTACATCGGCGATCTGACCGGCGGTTTCATGGGCAGCAACTATCAGGACGTGTTCG
>JACREA010000031.1 GCA_016218465.1 Nitrosomonadales bacterium
AATGACGCCGCTGCGATAGAATTGCGCCAGCGTCTCGCGCAACTCTCCGGGGTACGCGAAGTGATGGTGGTCGCAGCGGAGCACATGGCCTGCCTCAAAGTGGACAGGCATGGGTTTGACGAAGCGGCGGTGGAACAACTCGTGATGAAAGGAGCATGACATGTCGGTGAACAAAGTGATTCTGATAGGACATCTTGGTAAAGACCCCGAGGTGAGATATATGCCCAGCGGCGAGGCGGTGGCCAATGTGACGTTGGCGACTTCCGAAACATGGAAAGACAAGAACGGCGAGAAACAGGAAAAAACCGAGTGGCACAATATTGTTTTCTTCAAGCGGCTTGCCGAGATCGCCGGAGAGTATCTGAAGAAAGGTTCGCAGGTTTATGTCGAGGGAAGAATTACAACCGAGAAATGGCAGGACAAGGAAGGCAAGGATCGCTACACCACTAAAATCATTGCCAACGAAATGAAAATGCTGGACAAAAAATCGTCTGGTGGAAGTTTCGAGGTGGTGGAAAACAAACCTGCCGCTTCTTCTTCCGGCAGCGCCGCAGCTCCCGCCAAGGCCGCACCAGTTGCCAAGGGCAGCTTTGATAATTTCGACGACGATATTCCGTTCTGAGAATCACCTGCGGCATCAATAGGGTCTCGTTGGGTTGCCGGCTGGGTTTATAAACCCTGTCTAAAGCCAGTGACCTGTAAAATCATTTTTTTCGACAGTGCATGAATAATTATGGGGAGTAAGAAATGAAAGATTTGACCTGGCCTGATCTGGAAAATCTCGCCTTTCCTGTCAAGGCGCTATTTACCGGTTACCTTCTCGTCATTGGCTTGGGCTTGTTGATGGCGGGCGGGCAAATCCTGTTGACCCATGGAATGGCGGACGGCAAATTCGGGTTGTCTATAGATGACATTGTGTACAGCTATTACGGCGACCGTGAAGGCTCAAAGCTGGAGGCCAAGCTCAATGGCTCAATGAAAGGTAATGCACCCGGCGAAGCCAGAATGGTAATGATCAAATGGGCTCGTGCCGGGGCGCCGGAAAGCGAGTGGGAAACGAAGATCAAGCCGCTTACGGATCAGTATTGTGTTGGCTGCCATGCAAATATGCCCGGCATAACCAACGTTGCTGAAAAGGACCTGATGATCAAGGTGGCAGCAGTTGATATGGGGGCAAGCATAAACACCCTCACCCGGGTTTCGCATATTCATTTATTTGGCATTGCATTCATTTTCTTCTTTGTCGGCTGGATATTCAGCTTTGCAACAGGCTTCAGCCCAATCGTCAAGGCATTGCTGATTTTCACGCCATTTGTGTTTTTGATTATTGATGTCGCAGCCTGGTGGCTCACCAAGATGAATCCGAACTTTGCCTGGCTGGAGATGATCGGGGGAATTGGTTATAGCCTTGCATCGACAGTGATGATTTTCTCGTCGCTTTACCAGATGTGCATAAAGCCGCTCAGGACAAAAAAAGCCTGATCTTCATGGCTGCAATCAATAAACCGTTGTTACGCTGATCACGGGTATGGCAACAGATTTTCTTGATGCTGCCGCCGCCATCGTTGGCAGTGATGCCGTGTTGACCGGTGAAGCTGCCGCACCGTATTGCGCCGACAAGCGCGGACGTTATTTTGGCAACGCGCTGGCGGTGGTGTTTTCGTCAGATACGCAGCAAGTCGCGGAAATCGTAAAGCTGTGCTCCGCGAACCGGATCGCCATCGTGCCGCAGGGCGGCAACACCAGTCTTTGCGGCGCGTCGGTGCCTTTGTCAGAGGGCAGGCAAATCGTGTTGAACCTGTCGCGCATGAACCGCATTCGCGCAATCGATCCGGTAAATTACACCATGACCGTTGAGGCGGGTTGCATACTGGCCGGCGTACGCGAGGCAGCGGAACAGAATAACCGCCTGTTCCCGCTTGAACTGACGGCGACACTGGATCATTGCGAGATCGGCGGCAACTTGTCCACCAATGCCGGCGGCAACGGCGTGCTGCGTTATGGCAATGCGCGTGACCTGGTGCTGGGGCTGGAAGTGGTGCTGCCGGACGGGCGCATCTGGAACGGTTTGCGCAGCCTGCGCAAGGACAATTCCGGTTATGACCTGAAGCATCTGTTCATTGGTGCAGAAGGCACGCTGGGTATCATTACTGCCGCCGTGCTGAAACTGTTTCCGCGTCCTCAATCCAGCGCCACCGCCATTGTGGCCATCACCGATCCCGCGATCGCCGTGCGCCTGCTGGCGCATATCCGCGCAATCTGCGGCGACACCCTGAGCGCTTTCGAGCTCGTTTCGCGCAGCAGCCTGGATATTGTATTCAGGCATGTTCCCGGCACCGCCGAACCGTTCGCCAAGCGGTACGAATATTATTTGTTGATCCAGTCGAGCGACGTACTGCAACGCCCGCTGGACGACGCGCTGCGCAGCGCGATCCAGGGTTTCGGCGCAGGCATTCTGGAGTTTGCCGTTACCGCCGATGTAGAAGCGGCGGAGAGCTGGTGGAAGCTGCGCAAGAACATCAGCGATGCGCAAAAGCACGAAGGCATCAGCATCAAGCACGACATCTCCGTGCCGGTCAGCCGCGTGGCGGAATTCGTCGCGCGCGCCGATGCCGCATTGCATGCCGCATATCCCGGCGTACGCATCGTGACGTTCGGGCACATGGGCGATGGCAATATCCACTACAACGTCTCGATGCCGGATGCAGGACAGAACGAAATTTTCATCGCACAACAGGAAGGGGCAGTGAACAAACTGGTTTATCAGGTGGTGCGCGAACTGGGCGGCAGCATCAGCGCAGAGCACGGCCTGGGACAACTCAAGCGCGATACTATCCGCGAATACAAAGACCCGCTGGAAATGGATCTGATGCGCAATATCAAGCAGACCCTCGATCCGCATGGGCTGATGAATCCCGGCAAGGTGTTGTAGGAGCGGGGCGTGCCTGTCCTGAGCCTGTCGAAGCGGCCCGCGATCCGTCAAATGTCGCGGGCATGGCCCGCTCCTACACCACCGTCTCACCTAATTCCCCCTATTTCTCGTTCTCCGCC
>JACREA010000036.1 GCA_016218465.1 Nitrosomonadales bacterium
GTTGTGTAAGACCTACCACGACGTTAAACAGTGTGCTGGTATTTCCACTTGCGGATTGGAATTGTATCGAGGCACGACCATCAACGGATGCAGTCTCGGTCAGAAAGTAAGATGCACCGCCGCCCGCTGATATCTGGAACGGGGTTGTCGAGGTACCGGCGACTTTCAAGGTTATTACCATTACATCTGCATCGACGAAAGGAACGAAATCACCCTTTTGCCCAACTTTAAAATAGTATTTCCCGCCCACTCCGGCACCGAATATATTGCTGTTGGATCCCGTATTCATGACCATAACATTAACTGTGCCAAGAATCTGCGGCTTGAAGTAACGGCCATAATGACCAAACACAAGCAGCGTATCGGTGCCGCCTGAAGGACTCACTTGGTTAATATAATTGCCATTGATACCTATTTCTTGCTGTTTTTCATCGGCAAATGCATTTGCAGAAATACCGATAGCCAGAATGGCGGCAACCAAATATTTTTTATTCATCATTTCAAAGCTCCTTATCTTTATTGTGTTCGTTTAATGTTGGCTACTACCAAGCCAGCATATTTTAAGCTATTGATTGCTTTGGCAGCATGTCCGCCCCAAATCACTCACCTATTCAGGATTACACAACCTCCTGCACAAGAGCCGCTACTCTATCATGCCACTACACTCTACAGTCAATAGTTCAAATGGCATATACATGCTTTTTGGCATATCTTATGAGGCGGTTGCCCTTTGTATCTGTGACTACAAACCGGAATCTTCTAAAACTGATGAAGCCCAAACCTCTTATAATCACTCCTCCATGTTGTCCAGCGAATTAGGAGCCTCCGCCATGCCGCACAATTTGCACAACACTCGCCAGTCATTCAAATTCTCCAACGGCAAACAGGGCACGCTGTATTCGCTGCCCGCGCTGGAAGCAGCTGCTGTTGGAAAAATTTCACGTTTGCCGGTTTCAATTCGCATCGTGCTGGAAGCGGTGCTGCGCAACTACGACGGCAAGAAAATTTCCGAGGCGCATGTGCGCCAGCTTGCCAACTGGCAGCCGAATGCGCCGCGTACCGAGGAAATTCCGTTCGTCGTGGCGCGCATCGTGCTGCAGGATTTCACCGGCGTGCCACTGCTCGTCGACCTTGCCGCGATGCGCGATGCCGCAGCTTCGATGGGCAAGGACCCGAAGATCATTGAGCCGCTGGTGCCGGTGAACCTGGTGGTAGATCACTCGGTGCAGGTGGATTACTACAACCGCCCGGATGCGCTGCGGCTCAACATGGAAATGGAATTCGAGCGCAACAACGAACGCTACAAATTCATGAAGTGGGGCATGCAGGCGTTCGACACCTTCAAGGTCGTGCCGCCCGGCGTCGGCATTGTGCACCAGGTCAACCTCGAATACTTGGCGCGCGGAGTGCTGCAAAAAGATGGTGTGTACTATCCTGATACGCTGGTTGGCACCGATTCACACACCACGATGATCAACGGTATCGGTGTGGTCGGATGGGGCGTGGGCGGCATCGAGGCGGAAGCCGGGATGCTCGGCCAGCCAGTGTATTTCCTCACGCCGGATGTGGTGGGCGTGCGTCTCAAGGGCAAGCTGCGCGAAGGCGTTACCGCCACCGACCTGGTGCTAACTGTCACCGAACTGCTGCGTCGCCAGAAAGTGGTAGGCCAGTTCGTGGAATTTTTCGGCGCGGGCACGGCGGCGCTCTCCGTACCGGACCGCGCCACCATCGCCAACATGGCGCCCGAATACGGCGCGACGATGGGCTTCTTCCCGGTGGACGATGTCACGGTGGACTACCTGCGCTATACCGGCCGCACAGACGAGGAAGTGGATGCCTTCCGGTCATACTTCAAGGCGCAGCAGCTGTACGGCATTCCGCAAGCGGGCAGCATCGATTACAGCAGCGTGGTGGAACTGGATTTGAACAGCATCGAGCCGTCGCTGGCCGGACCGAAACGCCCGCAGGATCGGGTCGCGCTGTCGAAAATGAAGGAGACTTTCAACACCCTATTCAGCAAGCCGGTGGCGGAAAACGGTTTCAACAAGCCTGCTGCCGAACTGGGCAAGCGCTACGCAACAGAGCTGCATATGTACAGCGGTGAAGTGTGTATCCCGGTTACCGGTGGCGGCCTGACTGACGAGGAAAGCGTTCCCGCGGGCAAGCCAGCCTTGGGCAGTCACAGCAGCAGCGCGGCGAGCGAAATCGAGATGCTGGACAGCCACCCGACGCCGGCGCTGCACAGCCAAGGCGCGGAAGAAACAAATACAGTAGTCGGGATCGGCTACGGTGACGTGCTGATTGCCGCGATTACATCCTGCACCAATACTTCCAACCCGAGCGTGCTGCTGGCGGCGGGACTGCTGGCGAAGAAGGCAGTCGAAAAAGGACTGCGCGTCAAACCGCACATCAAGACCTCGCTCGCGCCGGGCTCGCGCGTCGTGACGGAATATCTGACCAGGGCCGGTCTGCTGGAGCCATTGGCGCAACTCGGCTTCAGCCTCGCGGCCTACGGCTGCACCACCTGCATCGGCAATTCCGGCCCGCTGGATTCGCGGCTGGAAGAAGCGATTGCCGCCCATGACCTGATCGCCGCCGCCGTGCTGTCCGGCAACCGCAATTTCGAAGCGCGCATCCACGCCAGCATCAAGGCCAACTTCCTGGCTTCGCCGCCATTGGTAGTCGCTTATGCAATTGCGGGCCGGGTCAACATCAACCTGGACAACGAACCGCTCGGCACCGGCAAGAACGGCGAAGCGGTATACCTGAAAGACATCTGGCCGAACAGCGCCGAAGTGCAGGCGTTGATGAAATATTCCACCGACCCGGCAACCTATCGCAGGCTGTACAGCGACCTCACCCGCGACCTGCCGCTGTGGA
>JACREA010000033.1 GCA_016218465.1 Nitrosomonadales bacterium
ATGTAAGCCACAAGATCAATAAAAATTTTAAGGCAAAAGGTTACGTACTTAAAGGTTTTTCCAATGGCAGCCCGGACAGCAGTCTCGGTGCGCAGGTGTATTACGGTTTTTAACAAGATCGAACGCGCCAGATAGCCGGGCTACCATAAGCCCGGCTTTTTTCTTGCCTTTTTTTTCCAGGACAACATTTACTTGGACGAACATCTCAATATTGCACATTTCCCAAGGTAGCCCAGCCCTGGTTAATCTGCGCTTTCAATATAATTCGTTGGAGTAGCCACCCATGCTTGATCCCGAACTCGCCTCACACATCCGCATCAACGTCGCCAACTCGCTCAACGAAGATGTCTTCACCGGCGATTTAACCGCACAACTATTGCCCCCTGAGTTGATTTCTAACGCACAAGTCATCACGCGGCAGCACGGGGTTCTTTGCGGGACGCAATGGGTCGACGAATGTTTCCGCATGCTGGATCCGGGCATTAAAATATACTGGTTGGCAAAGGATGGTGACTTGATTTCCGCTGGACAATTGCTGTGCGAAATTCGCGGCAGAGCGCAATCTTTGCTGACTGCTGAGCGTAGCGCGTTGAACCTGCTGCAAACCCTGTCCGGCACCGCCACGCGCACTAAACTCTATGTGGATGCAGTTGCCGGAATCAACGTAAAAATCATGGATACGCGCAAGACCTTGCCTGGGTTGCGCCATGCGCAGAAATACGCGGTACGGATGGGTGGCGGGCATAACCAGCGCGCCGGTTTATTTGATGGCATCCTGATCAAGGAAAACCATATCGTTGCGGCAGGCGGTATCCGGCCTGTGCTGGAACAGGCGTTCCAGCTGGCCAAACCGGGCATCAATATTCAGATTGAGGTAGAGAGCTTGTCTCAACTGGATGAAGCCTTGAGTGCAGGCGCAAAACTTATTCTGCTCGACAACTTTGATCTGGATGAGATGCGAACCGCTGTACAGCACACCGCCAGGCGCGCAGAGCTGGAAGCCTCGGGCGGCATCACGCTGGACAAGCTGCGCGAGGTCGCGCTGACCGGGGTAGATCGTATCTCGATCGGCGCGCTGACCAAGGATGTCGAGGCTCTCGATCTGTCGATGCGTTTCACCTGATAACTCTTGAAACTTTTATTCGCGGCAAATTATTTGGGAAATTTTATTGCTGGAGCTGCCATGGCCGCTCTTCTTCATCAAACTGATCTAGTTAATAACACAGCCTCCCGGAGGGATAGTAGGGCCTGAACTGCCACTTCCACCGGGTCCCAGATTAACCTTCGAATCAACCTCCATAAATGCCGGGGGGGTTGGTATTAACACCAACTCATTTACGCCGGCAAAGCCAGTTTTGCCAGGCCCGATATCCAACGACTTATCAGCCAGAGTCAGAATCACCTGACCGTCATGCACCGTCACATATAGGCCTGGCTCACCCGCATTAGATTCGGGACCGAACAGTTTGTCCGTATCCACCGGAATGCCATCCGGGCGTGGTGTATTGTTATTGGTAATGGCTGGCGGAATAGCAATGACAGGCACGGGCCTGCCGGTTTCGCGCGCAATGATTGCCGCCTGTTGTATCGCCACCATAAACGATCCGCCCGGAGTAACCAGCAGCACCTCACCCGCCCAAACATAAACCCCGGCGCCATCCAGCGGATTGTCTTGTGTAGCGCCTGGGTTGGTTGCTCCGCTTGCGCAAGGCCCGTTACACCACGCATCAAAACCCGTGCCTCGAATACCGATAGTGGCGCCGGATACCTTGAACTGGTAATTATCATGGTTGGTACGCCCGATCAAACCGGTGACCACGCGCACGCCGCCCTTGAGCAGTTTCAGCGCGGCATTTTCTTCCGAAGCATCCTTGTTATATTTGAATCTTTCAACATAAAACACCGTGCTTTCCTGCAAACTTACCCTACCCTCATCGCGGAAAGCCACCACCGCATAAGAGTTATTCCCGGTCATCAGTTTATCGCCCTCATACACCGGCGCACCTATAACCAGCTTGCGCACCTTTCCGTTCTCTTCCTTGGCTGACATCTCACCCTGCACCAGCATTACCCGGCCAACCACCTGCGGCAGCGCCGATTGGGGTATAGCGGCCTGTTTTGTGTTCGCCTCATCTTCGTCTTTGCAATCCTTGGTGGCGCACAGGCGCGACGAAAAATCGGTGCCGCGTATCCCGATGGTTGCAGATGCCGCGCGGATTTTGTATGCATCGGCATTGCCGCGCTTGCCGATCAGCCCCGTCACGTTGCGGAAACCGCCTTTGAGCAACTGAAACACCGCATTGTCGGCTTGCGGCGCCTCTTTGTTGAATTGAAATGATTCGATACGCAAATTGGAATTGGGTCGCAATGTCATTGTTGCGCCATCATTCATCAGCACCTGCGCATAACTGTCTTTGGCAGTAATAAGCATGTCTCCAGCCTGTACCTCTGCTTTCGGCCCAAGCACCTTGACCGTGCCATCCGTCCGCTGGGCAACCAGCGCGCCGCTCATATAGCCGATTTTGCCGACTACTTCCGCCGCTTGAGTAGTGGTAGCGATCATCAGCAAAATTGAGGAAATCAGAAGATTGATCTTCATGTCACACCTTATCAAATCAGAAGGATGCATTCAAAGCCGCATGCCAACGCCAGTTGCCCACGGTTTGCAGCGGGTCATTGCCGGCATTCTTTATCTGCGCACGATCCAACCGCAACGATAACTGCTCGGTATAGTTGAAGCGCAGACCAAATCCAGCTCCGGCAATCGAAGTAGTCTTGTGATCATTGGACGTTTTCGCTTTGCCCACGTCATAGAACATCAAGGCACGAACTCTGATATCACCCTTGCCAAAATCGGGCGAGTACGCTTCCAGATTCAAGCGCGTTCCGGCTTCACCGCCTTCACTACCTTCGGAAAAACCGCGCACCGCATCGGCTCCGCCCAAACGAATTTTTTCACCTTCTATCAGCACATCCCCGCTCCACTGCCCGTTCAGGGCAGCGCGGAATTGCCACTCGCCTCCAATCTGTTGCGAATTGATCATGCCATAACGCAGTACTTTATAAGCCGGTTTGGGCTTGGTAAAATTTACTTTGTCATAGGCGGCAAAATCAGCCTCCCGGCCATTGCTTATTTCCGGCAAATTGACTGAATACGACACATTGATATTCATGTCGCTTTTGGCAAATTTCCCCAGTGTGGTATAAGTGAGGCTCAACGGCATCACCACAATTTCGTTATACAGCGTAATCGGTGGAGGGTTGGTCATTTCAAGCTTCCGGAATTTGCGCCAGTCCAGACCATACGATAAACGCGGCTCGAAAGAGCCGGTACGTTCCAGGGAATAGCTGTAACGGGTGCTGAACAGCAAACCTCCGCCCTGAAAATTGGACAGGCCACCCACCAATGCATTCACGTTGGAATATCCGCCAAAGAACTCAAGAGTGCTGCCATATTGGTACAGCGGTATCTTGTAGCTGCCACCCAGCACCTTGGTCCGGTCGGTATGTTGGGGGGACGTCAAATATTGGATGTTGGCAACGTGATCCGCATCAAAAGCGTTGGCATTGCGATACGAAAGACCCAGTCGTGTTCGTCCGGTTTCTGCCGAGCCGCTATTGTCGAATGACGCTCCCCAACTGGTTGGTTTGCTGTCAGTGACAATCACCTTCGCATCCACCTCTTCTTCCTTTTCGCCAGCCTTCAACACCACGTTCAACTGCCTTGCCGGATTTTCATTGGCGAGCTTCAGTTCGGACGCAATCTGCCTGGAGCGCGGCACCCCGCCACTGCGTACCGAAGGAAGCGCGTTCAGCGCATTGGCCTCGGTAACATAGCGATTATCTTTCACCTCCACCTCGCCAAAGCGGCTTTCCACCGCGCGAAAATGCACTGTGCCTTTCTCCAACTCCTGCTCCGGCAACAGCACCTGCACTGCCGAATAACCGCGCTTGGCATACGCTTCCTCCACCGCCTCCAGCGCGCGCTGAACGTCGGAAAAATCCTTGCTCTTGCCCACAAAGGGCGCGACCACCGCATCAACTTCCGCCTGGCTCAACAAAGACGCCCCTTCCAGCACATAGCGATCAATAGCAAAACGCAACACGGCTGGCTCTGCTTCAGATGCCGCGGGTATGGCAGATGCTGCAGAAGCAGGTGGTACTGCAGGAACGGCGTCTTCTGCCAACACAAATGATGGCGCGCTAAACAATATCCCTGACAGAGACAAGAGGGACAACTTATATTTCATGGAACGCCCATCCATTAAAAAATCATTCTTCCAGTTACCGTCAGCCCTTTGATGAAAGGTGGCATTACTCACTGATTGCGCCTGCTCAGACTTTAATCATTGGCACACCGGCAACGGTTGTGCAGCGGTGCCTGCACTTGCCGATGTATCAGCGGCAACCACCACTTCAACAGGTTTCGGATCTTCTTCATCTGAACTCGTGCCTTGTGCGCTTCCGGTCTCCGGTGTACCCAACAGCAGGCTGGTGTTGGTCATTTCGTCTATCACGGTGGGAGCCAGAATGGTGAAGCTGGCCGGAATGTAGCTCATTGTGTAGTTGGTGCTGGTTAGCGCCAGCGAACCCTTGTCGATTTGGTAGATACCTACCGCCTCGCCCGCATCGCGAGTCAACGAGCCTCCGTTCATGATCAACGCTTCAGTGTCGCTGGGCATTAAACCCGACACGCTGTAAGTCAGAAGCGGATCGCTTGTGTTGAGTATCTTGTTCGTGGTATTCGCATAGACTGTCAGCACCGCCTTGGTAATGTCGGCGGTGGCCGACGAGGTGGTGTTGAAGGTGTAGTTGCCCGCGTCCAGCCCTGCCAGCGTGATGCCGGAAACACTCACGGTTTTGCCGATGGCGGCGTTCTTGTCGAGGAAGCTGGCGGCAACGTAACCGGTAGTGAGTATGTCGCCCGCGATGCGGTTGTCGCCCAGCGTGACGGTGGCGATGGTGCTGCCGTCGTAGATGCGGTTCACACCTGTCGCGCCGATGATCAGGGTTGCTTGGGCGACAGTATAGCTGGCAGCCGGCGTGGTATATCCGGCAAAGCTGTAGTTGCCCGCATCCGCGCCACCCAGTGCGCCTGCGGTCTGCGTGTAGCTGCCGGCATTGAGGTTGCCGCTGCTGCTGAGCATTTGGCCGTTGATGCTGGCCGTCGAGGTGACCGCATCACCGGTGATGATGTTGCCGAATGCCACCGCACCGGTTGTGGCGGGCGTACCGTAGGTGGTGTTGACCCCGGCAATCGCGGCGCCGGTCAGCGCCAGCTGGCCGACGGTGTAGTTGCCGGTGACTCCCGCGAAGGTGTAGTTGGCCGCATCGGTGCCGGATAGCGCGCTGACCGTTTCAATTCCGCTGTAGCTGCCGGCATTGAGGTTGCCGCTGCTGCTGAGGTTGCCTGCGGTGTTCACCGCGACGGCTACCGTGCCCAGGTTATCTCCGGCAACGGCATTGGTGAAGCTGGTCGCTCCCGGCGATAGCGTCGATCCGTAGGTCGAACTTCCGGTGGCGATTGTTCCGGTCAGCGCCAGCTGGCCGACGGTGTAGTTGGCCGCAGAGGTATATCCGGCAAAGCTGTAGTTGCCCGCATCCGCGCCACCCAGTGCGCCTGCGGTCTGCGTGTAGCTGCCGGCATTGAGATTGCCGCTGCTGCTGAGCGTTTGGCCGTTGATGCTGGCCGTCGAGGTGACCGCATCACCGGTGATGATGTTGCCGAATGTCACCGCACCGGTTGTGGCGGGCGTACCGTAGGTGGTGTTGACCCCGGCAATCGCGGCGCCGGTCAGCGCCAGCGGTGTGATGGTGGCGACATGCGTGCCGCCGGTGAAGGTGTAATTGCTGGCCAAGCCGGTGCCGTCGCTCAATGCAAGGCTGCCTAGCGTCACCGTCTTGTTGGCGCCGACATTCTTATCGGCGACCGTTCCGACACCAGTGAGATTAAGTGTTTGTCCGCCCACCAAACCACTCAACGTGAAGATGCTGGCAGCCACATTTACCGTGCCGTCATAGACACGCGTACCGCTCAGGCTGATCACATTCAGGGGGGCGGGGTTAATGGTCAGTATGCCATCCACGTAGCCGATAGTGTAGTTGCTGGAACTCAACCCGCCCGGGGTGATGACATAGCCACCGGCATTGATTGCACCTTGCGAGCTGCCGCTGTAGGCGAGTGTGCCGCCGAGCACGGCGTTCGTTTCGCCGTTGACGAAGCCGCTGTAGGCGACGCCGTTGCCGCCAGTGTAGGCAAGGCCGTCATAAGTCTTGGTTGCAGCGTTGGCGGTGACGGTGAGTGATGCCGGTGTGATCGTCAGGTTGTTGCCGGTGTAACTCAGGGTGTAGCCATATCCACCGTCCGCAAGCGCTCCCTGTGAGACCGCATAAGTGCCAACATTCTCACCAGCTATGCGGGATTGAGCGCCCGTTACGATAGATGCCAGATCATCACCAACGAGGCCGGACACCGCATAAGTCAGTGCAGGATCAGCCGAGCCATAGGTCTTGCCAACAGCATCGGCGATGATGGTCAATGTCGGCGCAGTTGCTTGTGTGTAGAGAAAGCCGATCCCCGTTGCTGGGGCGCCACAGCCCGCCGGATAGGTACAGTTGAATACACTGAATGCCGGAACCATGCCACCCTTGATATTACTTGCCGGACTGGTGGAGTAGATTTTTCCACTGGTCGCAGTGATGGGAGTGGCACTGCCGGAGTTATTGATGAAGTTGCCTGTTGCAGCCAAAACAACACTCCCAGTACCCGCATTGATTACACCCCCCGTGTTC
>JACREA010000034.1 GCA_016218465.1 Nitrosomonadales bacterium
GCGCCGCGTATTCGGCGTGTGCGGCATCGACATGATCGCCGGGCCGTCGGAAATCCTGGTGATCTGCGACGGGCAAACCGACCCGGACTGGATCGCGATGGACCTGTTCTCGCAGGCCGAGCACGACGAACTGGCGCAGGCGATATTGCTGTCGCCGGATGCCGCGTTCATCGAGCGAGTAGCTCAGAGTGCGAACAAGCTGCTGGAGCAAATGCCGCGCCGCGATATCATCCAGACCGCGCTGGAAAATCGCGGCGCATTGATCCATGTCGCCGACCTCGACGAAGCCTGCGCGATCAGCAACCGCATCGCTCCAGAGCATCTGGAGTTATCGGTAGAAGAACCGCAAAACTGGCTGCCCAAACTGAAACACGCCGGCGCGATTTTCATGGGCCGCTACACCTCCGAATCGCTCGGCGACTACTGCGCGGGCCCGAACCATGTTCTGCCGACCTCGGGCACAGCGCGATTCTCCTCGCCGCTGGGCGTGTACGACTTCCAGAAACGCAGCAGCCTGATCCAGGTTTCCGCGCAGGGCGCACAGAAACTTGGCGCAATTGCAGCCACGCTGGCATTCGGCGAAGGCTTGCAGGCGCACGCGCAATCTGCATCGTTCAGGAAGCACGCGGAATCCTGAGAAATAATAACGTTTCGGAAATTGTGGGTGTTGGATTAGGAGTGGACAATTTCGAGCATCTTCCTGACTGGCGCAACTGATTTCGCGAACATTGTGCATGCTGTTCGATCTGGCTGGTGCTGGTAGCAGTTTCGTCGCCAATCTTGATGCTGACAGGAGGCAGAAATTTCTCGATCACGCAGTCAGAAGCCGCACAAGATGCTTGATGCACGAAATGCTAGGACAACCCAGATGGCCTGTAATTTGGTCTCAGAAGTGTTACGAATATTAAGCCAGCTACCCGCGACTATTTGACGTGCCGCAACACTTTACGTTCGAAGCCGCCCGACGAGCCAATCGAGGCGATCGTGTCATTGGCGGCATTCATCAGGCGACTGAGGTCGAGGGAGGGAATGTCTGGTGCGTTCTGGAAGATGATCATGGGGTTGAACTCGATTTGTGCCGCGTTCAGGTGTTGCAGGATAATAGCGGCAAGCTGCGCCTTGCCCTTACCGGGAACGCCGGGCAGGTAGAGGGGTTGCAGTCCGGGCAGTACCTTGCGCTGTTGCGTGCAAAATATAAAGCCAAGCGCAATTTCATCAAACTGCTGGACAAACTGTAATTCCCGAATTCCGCATATTGTTGAAGTGTAGAGGTAGCCCGTGGGCAAATTCAGAATATCAAAATGCCTGTTCTTTTGTATATTGGCGCTGCCGCTTACAGCCTATGCCGGAGCCATCGAAAAACTCAAGACTTTCGTCTCCGCGACACGCTCTGCGCAGGCGAATTTCACTCAGGAGGTACAGGACCAGAACGGCAAGCGCATCCAGAGCGCATCCGGCATCATGCAGTTCCAGCGCCCCGGCAAATTCCGCTGGTCTTACCAGAAGCCCTACGAGCAGCTCATCGTCGGCGACGGCGCAAAATTCTGGCTGTACGATGTGGACCTGAACCAGGTGACGGTCAAAAAGCTGGATGCGGCACTGGGCAGCAGCCCCGCCGCGTTGCTCGCCGGCAACAACGAAATCGAACGCGATTTTATCCTCAAGGAAAGCGGCAACCGGGATGGGCTTGAATGGTTGCAAGCCACGCCAAAAGGGCAAGACAGCAGCTTTAACGGCATCCTTATGGCATTTAACGTTCAATCCGAATTGGTCATCATGGAGTTGAATGACATGTACGGACATAAAACCTTATTGCGCTTTTCTGAGATGCAGCGCAATCCGAAGTTACCAGAACAACAATTCAAATTCACGCCTCCAAAGGGCGCGGATGTGCTGGGTGAATGATTCTCGCGCGACGACAAGAATGATTCAGCCACGGATGAACACTGATGAAACACGGATGGCCATTTTGGTGTTATCCGTGAATATCCGTGTTCATCCGTGGCCGATGACTGTTCCATGACTGCCGCCGACTTGTTTGATTCACCATCCCCCGCTGCGCCATTGGCGGAACGCCTGCGCCCCAAACACATCGACGAGGTCATCGGGCAATCACACTTATTGGGTGAAGGCAGGCCGCTGCGCCTTGCGTTCCAGTCAGGCAAGCTGCACTCGATGATTTTGTGGGGGCCGCCGGGGGTGGGCAAGACCACGCTGGCGCGGCTGATGGCGCAGGCATTCGATGCCGAATTCGTGCCGCTGTCGGCGGTGCTGTCTGGCGTGAAAGACATCCGCGAGGCCATCGCGCAGGCGCAGCAAGTGCTGCAATTGCGCGGACGACACACCATCCTGTTCGTCGACGAAGTGCACCGCTTCAACAAGTCGCAGCAGGACGCATTCCTGCCGTTCGTCGAGCAGGGGCTGTTGACGTTCATAGGCGCGACCACCGAGAATCCGTCCTTCGAGGTGAACAATGCGCTGCTGTCGCGCGCCCAGGTGTATGTGCTGCATGCGCTGTCTGCTGATGAACTGGGCGCTTTGTTTGAGCGTGCGCTACAAACACTAGACACCGTTCGCCCTGAGCTTGTCGAAGGGCGGGCTTCGACAGGCTCAGCCCGAACGGATGTTTTACAATTTTCCGAAGAGGCTAAAGAGCGCATCATCGGGTACGCCGACGGTGATGCGCGCCGTTTGCTCAACGCACTGGAACAGTTACAGACTGCCGCACAAACTTCCGGCGTGAGCAACATCGACGCCAAGTTTCTCGACAACACGCTGGCGCAGAACCTGCGCCGTTTCGACAAGGGCGGTGAAGCGTTCTATGACCAGATTTCCGCGTTGCACAAGTCGGTGCGCGGCTCCAACCCGGACGCCGCGCTGTACTGGCTGGTGCGCATGCTGGACGGCGGCGCCGACCCGCGCTACCTGGCGCGGCGTATTGTGCGCATGGCATGGGAAGACGTAGGGCTGGCCGACCCTCGCGGCATTGAAATCGCGCTTAATGCCGCTGGAACCTATGAACGCTTGGGTTCCCCTGAAGGCGAGCTGGCGCTGGCGCAAGCGGTGCTGTATATGGCTGTCGCTGCCAAGTCGAATGCGGGTTACGTCGCGTATAATGCCGCCCGCGCCTGGGTGGTGAAGGATGGTTCGCGTGAAGTGCCGCTGCACCTGCGCAACGCACCGACCAAACTGATGAAGCAGCTCGATTACGGCAAGGATTACCGCTATGCGCACGACGAGGTAGGCGGTTATGCGGCGGGGGAAAATTATTTTCCGGACGGCATGCCGGAAGTGAATTTTTACCAGCCGACTGATCGGGGGCTGGAAGCGAAGATCGCCGAAAAGCTGGCGCACTTGCGCGAGCAGGACGCAAAAGCAAAAAACAAAAAAGGATAAGCAGCATGTTGGATATTCAATCATTACGGAATGATTTGGCAGGTGTAGCGGCACGTCTTGCGGCGCGCGGCTTTAAGCTGGATACCGCGAGATTTGAGCATTTGGAAGGCGAGCGCAAGACTATTCAGACACGTACGCAGGAGGCACAGGCCAAGCGCAATAGTTCGTCCAAGCTGATCGGCCAAGCCAAGGCCAAGGGCGAAGATGTGCCGGCGATCATGGCTGAAGTGGCGAACCTCGGCGACGAGCTCAAACAGCTCGAAACGCGCTTGAGCGATGTGCAGCATGAGTTAAATGCCTTTCTTGCGGTGATCCCCAATACCCCGCACGGCAGCGTGCCGATGGGGAAATCCGAGGCCGACAATCTTGAAGTGCGCAAGGTAGGCAGCGTTCCAAAGTTTGATTTTGAAGTAAAGGATCACGTCAGCATCGGCGAAGGGTTGGGCGGGCTGGATTTCGAGACGGCCACGAAGATCGCTGGAGCGCGCTTCTCGCTGCTGAAAGGCCCGTTGGCGCGTTTGCATCGTGCCCTCTCGCAGTTCATGCTGGATACACATACCGAGAAGCACGGCTATACCGAGACCTATGTGCCCTATCTGGTAAACGCCGCTTCGATGCGCGGCACCGGGCAGTTGCCGAAGTTCGAAGCAGATTTGTATCGAGTACCGAGATATTTGGCTACAGAGGACGGCTTGCATATTGAGTTAGAGCAAGGCGGGAAACTGTTGGCGGAAGACTTTTATCTAATCCCCACCGCCGAAGTCCCGGTGACCAACATCGTGCGCGACTCCATCGTGCCGCTGGAGCAACTGCCGCTGAAATTTGTGGCGCACACGCCGTGTTTCCGCAGCGAGGCCGGTTCCTACGGCAAGGATACGCGCGGCATGATCCGCCAGCACCAGTTCGACAAGGTGGAACTGGTGCAGATCGTTCACCCCGAAAAATCCTATGAAGGGCTGGAAGAATTGCTCGGCCATGCCGAAGTCATTCTGCAAAAACTCGGCCTGCCATATCGTGTGGTGAAACTGTGCACCGGAGACATGGGTTTTTCCGCCGCGCTGACCTACGACATCGAGGTGTGGCTGCCCGCGCAGAACACGTACCGCGAAATCTCCTCATGCAGCAATTTCGAGGCGTTCCAGGCACGCAGGATGCAGGCGCGTTTCCGCAACGTGCAGGGCAAACCGGAATTGCTGCATACATTGAACGGCTCCGGCCTGGCTGTAGGGCGCACACTGGTTGCCGTGCTGGAGAATTATCAACAAGCTGACGGCAGCGTGGTGGTCCCCGAAGTATTACGCCCTTACATGGGCGGGCTGTCCGTTATCAAAGCAGCCTGATCCCGGTTCGAGGCGGTTCGCCCCCCGTTTTTTGCAATTCGTCGCTTTCTGCTTCCCAGTTCGACATCGCCTGTTTACAGTGCGCTCTGTCATAAACCGAAAGGAGGGCAACGATGCAACGATTGATGGCAACCGCCGTGCTGTTGACAGCAGCCGGTGTCCAGGCAGGCGAACTCAAGCTGGAACTGCATGGAAAAGGTCTGGCTGGTAACCAGATACGGGTTGCAGTCTATTCGGCCAATGCGCCGGAACAGTTTTCTTCCGACGAAAAGTTTTTTCGGGGAGTGGTGAGCGAGGCGGCGTCCGACCACTTGACTGTGACAGTGCCGGATTTGCCGCCCGGAAAATATGCCGTGGCAGCCTATGCCGACAAAAACAAGAACGGCAGGCAGGACAAAAACTTTCTGGGCATGCCGACCGAAATTTACGGTTTTTCCAACGATGTGCGCGGCATGTTCGGCCCGCCCGATTTCGCAGCGGTCGCGTTCGTGGTCGGCGAGGGCGCCATATCCAAATCCATTCACTTGCATTGAGGCCGGACATGGGCGATAACGCGAATCATCCACCTATCTTGAAGCTGCGCAATGTGTGCCGCCGCTTCCTGCTGGGCGAGACCACCATAGACGCGCTGCACAGTATCTCGCTCGACATTCATGCGGGCGAGTTTCTCGCGGTGTGGGGTCCTTCCGGTAGCGGCAAATCAACCTTGATGAATATCATCGGCCTGATCGACTCGCCGACCGATGGCGAAGTGCATTTCGAGGAACAGGACACGCGTGTGCTGGCGGACGATGAGCTCACCGGTTTTCGCGGCAAGAAGATCGGCTTCGTGTTCCAGAACTTCAATCTCGTGCCGGTGCTCTCCGCGCTGGAGAATGTGATGCTGCCTTTGCAGATTCAAGGTGTGGCCGAGCACACAGCGCGCGAACGCGCCGCTGCCGCGTTGGTGGATGTCGGACTGGAGCGGTTCAAGAATTCGTTGCCGGATAAACTTTCCGGCGGGCAACGTCAGCGCGTCGCTATCGCCCGTGCGCTGGTGGTCGAACCCAAGCTGGTCATTGCCGACGAGCCGACGGCGAATCTGGATTCCGAGAATAGCCGCATGGTGGTGGACTTGATGCGCGAGATGAACCGTGCGCGCAAGGTGACGTTTGTATTCACCACGCACGACCCGCGTTTGCTGGAGCACGTGGACAGGAAGATATTGCTGCGCGACGGCAACATTGAAAGCGATGAGGTGACGGCATGAAGAACACATTCAAACTTGCCTTGCGCGGACTCATGCGCAATCGCCGCCGTTCGCTGATGACGCTATTGGCCATCGCCTTCGGCTTCGCAGCCATCGCGCTGTTCGCCGGATACACGCACAACATCTACGACGGGATGGCGCGCGGAGCCATCCATAGCGAGATGTTGGGGCATCTGACCTTGAACAAACGCGGCATGCGCAATGAAGGCAAGCTCAATCCTGAGCATTATCTGCTTACCGCGAATGAGGTGGATACCATCACCAGGCTGCTGAAGGATGAGCCGTATGTCGTGATGGTCGCGCCGCGCTTGGCTCTGAGCGGTCTGGTCAGTAACGGGCGCGCCAGCACGATCTTCATCGCCGAAGGCATCGAGCCGGTTGCAATGGAACGTTTACAGAAGGATGTATTGACCGAGCGGGAAAAGAAAAGCGGGTTGTACGAAAACATGAAGAAACAACTCGATCCAGCGCATCCAGAGGTAGTGGAGCTGAGCGCAGGCCTGGTCGAAATGCTGCATCTCAAAGTGGGCGGGCAGGCGGCTGTGCTGGTGAACACCCTGACCGGGCAGGCCAACGCGCAGGACATCACCGTGGGGCACACCTTCAACACCGGCAACGCGGGCAGCAACGACAAGTTCGCATTCGTGTCGCTGGCCTTGGCGCGCAGCCTGCTGGATACGGAAGGGCGCGCGGACCGTCTGACCATCCTGCTCGATGACGCGAACCAGACCGATCCGATGCGCGAGCGCCTGCTCAAGAAACTTTACAGCGCAGGATTCGATGTCGAGATACAGACATGGGAGGAGCTATCCGATTTCTACAACCAGGTGCATGGCATGTTCGACATGATCTTCGGCTTCATCTTTAGCATCGTGCTGACCGTGGTGGTGATGAGCGTGGCGAACTCGATGGGCATGACCGTGGTGGAACGCACCCGCGAGATCGGCACGCTGCGCGCCATCGGCCTGAAACGCAGCGGCGTGGTGCGGCTGTTCACCACCGAGTCCATGCTGCTCACCCTGATCGGCTGCATTGTTGGTTTACTCATCACGCTGGGTGTGCGCTGGGGTATCAACGTGGCGAACATTTCCTATACGCCCCCCAACTACGCCAGCCCGGTTCCGCTGCTGGTGGACATGGATGCCGGGCGCGTGGCGTTCACCTTTGTGCTGATGGGCGTGGTGGGGACGATGGCGGCCTACCTGCCTGCAAGGCGCGCGGCGCGGAAGGATATTATTGATGCGCTGGGGCATGTGTAGGGCGGGCACATTTTTTGTGCCAACGCGGTCAGCGGGAAATGTTTCGCGTGGGCACAAAAACGTGCCCACCCTACCAAGCGGCGTGCAGCGATTTAAGGAATTCCAATGAAAAACATTTTGCAAAATCTTTTTGCGATAGTGATGTTCGGCATCAGTCTTTCCGTTTTCGCCTCTTCCGATGCCAACAGCATCCTGAAAGACTCCGACCATGCCCGCGGCGGCGGTCTGCCGGGCATCGTGTGGGAGATCAATCTGGTGTCGCGCGATGGCTGGCGCACCGATGAGCCGCAGCGGATACTGGTCAAGGCGGTGGACAATTCCAGCGTGGCGGAGACGCTGGAGCCGGTGCGTTTCAAAGGCTCAAAAATTTTGCAGGTGGATCGCAACATGTGGCTGATGAAGCCGGGCCTGTCCAAGCCCATTCCCATCTCGCCGCGCCAGCGCATGAGCGGGCAGGCCTCCAACGGCGACATCGCCGCGACCAATTATGCGGGCGACTACGGGGCGCAACTGAACGGGACGGAGACGCTGGATGGCGAAGCGTGCCACGTGCTCGACCTTTCCGCGAAACACAAACGCACCACCTACGACCGCATCCGTTACTGGGTGTCGGTCAAGCGCGTGGTAGGTGTCAAGGCGGAGTTTTATTCGGTGAGCGGCAAGCTGCTGAAGAGCGCGCGTTTTGAATACGGCAACACCATCGAGTATGAAGGCAAGCGTGTTCCCTTCGTCAGCAAGATGGTGATACGCGATGCGCTGATAGATGCCGAGACCACGATGGAATTCGGCACGGTGAAGGTGAAGAAGATCGCGGCGTCGGAGTTTGATCTCGGACAGATGCAATGAGGTTGTTCGTTTTTTTGTTGGGCACTTTCGTTTTGACGGCCTCGGCGGAAGAGCCGGACTGGAACAACTCCTGGGACGGCATGCTCTACGGTTACGCCAACAGCACGGTCTTGCGTGACGACAGCATATTGAATCCCGGCAACCAGGTCGCGCACTTGTCGCAGCACAGCGATAGCGCGGAGCTGCGCCTTAACTTCAAGGCCGAGAATGAAACGGTGCGGCTGACCGCGCGCTCCATCGCCTCGACGCGCGAGGCACGCAACGTATTTGGCACGCAGCAGCGCAATGAGGCTTACCTCAGCCAATGGCAGGTGCGGGTGCGGGCTGCCGAAGCGTGGAATATCGCGGCGGGGCGCGAGGTGATGAACTGGGGCGCGGCGCAGTTCCGCTCGCCTTCCAGCCCGTTCTATTTTGATAACGGGCGCAGCGATCCGCTACGCGAACTGGCCGGCATGGATGCGCTGAAACTTTCGTGGACGCCGGACATGCAACGCAGCGCCATCTTGGCGCGCATCGTCAGCTCCGGTTACGGCGCGGCGCAGCCGGATGCGTGGCGCAACAGTTGGCTGGCGAAATTCGATCAGCGCGGCGACGAGTGGGCGTATGGACTGGTTACAGCCAAGTCGCCGCACTTGCCCGCTTTCTACGGCGCGCATGGGCAGAGGACGCTGAGCGATACACTGATGCTTTATGGCGAGGCCAGTTCTTCCGCGCGTCCATACGCGCTGCAATCGCCTGCCGATAGCGCGCTGCCGTATACCGTGCAAGCACCCTCGTCGCGCCGCACCACGGCCTTGGCGGGCGCTGCTTATACCTTCGAGAGCGGCACATCACTCGCCGCCGAATATCTGCGCGACGGCCACGGCTACACAGCGGTGGAAGAACGCGCCTACTTTCAGCGTGCGACCACACAGATCGGCCTGCCGCTGGGGCTGATGCCGCGCCTGTTGGGACGCGACTATCTGCATCTGGTGTGGCAGAGCAACATGCTGGGCGAGGCCGGTTATTGGCGGATGATGTACACGCGCGGCTTTACCGGTGGTGGCAATGAACTGGCGGGTTACGGCGAGACAGTGTTGAGCGCGCATATCATCGTTTATGCACTGGCGGTGCTGCCTGTCGGTGATGCGCGGCAGGAATTCTCCGCGCTGTTCCAACGTAGCGTGACCGCAGGGTTGAAGATTGCCATACCGTGAACGCGCACGGATAATCGCCGCATGAAGAATACACTGTTGTACCTGATTTCCACTCTCATTTTCAACACGGCCATCGCAGGCGTGTTGACCATGCTTATGCCGGGCATCCCGTTCCGGCACGAGTTTATCTATTCGCAATGTATTGGGCTTTCCGTACTGTCCATCAATCTGTGGGTGGTCGCCTATGTGCAGGGCGGCATCAGGCGCTGGGGGGCATTTGCGGTCTCTCTGCCGGGCAGTGTGGCGCTCGGATTGACGCTGGCTTCCACCATCAGCGGAGTGGGTGGCTGGGGCGATGAACACGTCTGGCAATCAATGGTGCTGGGTTTGTTTTTCGGACTCATCGGTGCGGTTACCGTGCTGCTTTCAGAACGCATCGAAGCGGAAGTGAAGCAACGGCAACTCATCAAGAGCGAGAGCGAAAGGCGCGAGGTCGAGGCGAATCTGAAACTGCTGCAAGCGCAGATAGAGCCTCATTTTCTGTTCAACACCCTGGCGAATGCCGTCAGCCTGATAGACGGCGATCCGGTGTTGGCGAAACGATTGTTGGAACGGCTTAACGACTGGCTGCGCGTGGCCTTGGTGCGGGCGCGTAGCGACAGCGCAACCTTGGGCGATGAGTTGGATATGTTGGAGAATTATCTGCAAATCTTGAAGATACGTTTCGGCGAACGTCTGCGCTGGAATATGGACGTGCCTGAAGATGCCAGCCGCTTAGCCTTTCCGCCGATGTTGCTGCAACCGTTGGTGGAGAACGCGGTGCGTCACGGTATCGAACCGAAACTAGGCGGCGGCGAGATCGGCATCCGTGCGAGCATCGAGAAAGCAATGTTGCGCATCGAAGTTAACGACAGCGGCGTGGGTCTGACCGGTGATGCCAATGCGGACGGCGCAGGTCTGGTGAACGTGCGCGCTCGGTTGGCGACTTTGTTCGGCGATGCGGGCAATCTGATGTTGGCGAATAATGCCGGGGGCGGTGTGACCGCCATATTGGAGCTGCCGCAATGAGAGCCATCATCGCCGACGACGAGCAGCACCTGGCAGATGATCTGCATCGCCGCTTGCTGTGCTTGTGGCCGGAATTGCAGATTGTCGCGGTGGTGCATGATGGAGTGGCGGCTGCGGCGGCGCTGGCGCAGATTAAACCCGACATTGCTTTCCTCGACATCCGTATGCCGGGGCGGAGCGGGTTGGATGCGGCGCGTTCGGCGGCAACCGATTGCCGCGTGGTGTTCGTCACTGCCTACGACGACCACGCGGTGCAGGCGTTCGATCAGGTAGCGGCTGATTACTTGCTGAAGCCGGTCTCCGGCGAGCGCTTGGCTCGGTGTGTGGAACGATTGAAACAGCGCAGTGCGGTCGCGCCGGACGAATTGTTGATGCGCTTGCAGCAACTACTTGCGGCTCCCGTCAAGCCGGATCCGTTGCGCTGGTTGCGCGCACAAGTGGGGCAGTCAGTACGCATGGTGGCGGTGGAGGAGGTGTGTTACTTTCAATCCGCCGACAAATATACCTCTGTGCTGACGCGCGATGCCGAGTTGTTGCTGCGCATACCGCTCAAGGAATTGGTCGCACAACTCGATCCCGGACAGTTCTGGCAAGTGCATCGCGGCACGGTGGTGAACGTGCGGCAGATCGTCTCCGCACATCATGATATTTTGGGCAAGGTTACGCTCACTTTGCGCGACAGGACCGAGAAGATCACGGTGAGTCGCGGCTCTGCGCATCTGTTTCGGCAGATGTAGTATGGTTACAATGAAAATTGTCCATCTGATCGGCATCGCCGGAGTCGAGCCGCATGAGCATGTTGCGATAGTTGCTTATGCGAATTCTCCACGAGATTAAAAGTTGTTGGTAGAATGCGCGCCGCTGCTTGGTGATCCATTCGGGAGAGGTGTCAGAGTGGTCGAATGTACCGGACTCGAAATCCGGTGTGGCGTTATGCGTCACCGTGGGTTCGAATCCCACCCTCTCCGCCAA
>JACREA010000037.1 GCA_016218465.1 Nitrosomonadales bacterium
CGCGGTAGATCTTGCGCGCGAGTTGCTCAAACGCTTCGGTAGTCTCACCCAACTGGTCGCTGCCAGCGAATCCGATTTCTGTGAAACAAAGGGCATGGGTCGGGCGAAGTTTGTGCAGTTGCAGGCGGTACTGGAAATGTCACGGCGTG
Organism: Nitrosomonadales bacterium; assembly: GCA_016218465.1. Classification (GTDB taxonomy): domain Bacteria; phylum Pseudomonadota; class Gammaproteobacteria; order Burkholderiales; family Gallionellaceae; genus Gallionella. Next base: position 150 of record JACREA010000037.1, read on the forward strand.
CGTTGAAGGAAGAGTTGCAACGCGGCGACGCGCTCAATTCACCACGCGCGGTGCGCGATTTTTTACAACTCTTGCTGGGCGGGCGTCAGCAGGAAGTTTTCCTGGTATTGTTCCTTGATACCCAGCACCGCGTGATCGCCTCGGAAGAGTTGTTTCACGGCACACTCAGCCAGACCAGCGTGTATCCACGCGAAGTAGTCAAACGCGCGCTGGCGCATAACTCCGCCGCTGTCATTCTTGCGCACAACCATCCCTCCGGTGTGGCAGAGCCCAGTCAATCAGACCAGTTGTTAACCAGCGCGCTTAAACATGCGCTGGCGCTGGTGGACGTGCGAGTGCTGGATCACTTCGTGGTGGCAGTTGGACAAACCCTTTCGTTCGCGGAAAAAGGATTGATATAAAAATGTCCTGCCATGCAGTCATGCCTGGGCAGGATAATCCCCAGCTAAATCCGTTTTGCCAGTTCTGCAGCCTTGCCGATGTAAGTGTCGGGCGAAAGTTGCAGCAAGCGCTGTTTTTCTGAATCCGGTATTTTCAGCGTTTTGATGAAGGCGTGCAGATTGTCACGGTTAATACCATTATTGCCGCGCGTTAATTCCTTGAGCTTGTCGTAGGCATTTTCGATGCCATAGCGGCGCATCACGGTCTGAATCGGTTCAGCCAGCACTTCCCAGTTTGCATTCAAATCATCCGCGACACGCTGCGGATTGATCTCAAGTTTATGCAATCCCTTCAGGCAGGATTCGTAGCCGAGCAGGGCGTGGCCGAGCGCTACGCCCATGTTGCGCAATACCGTCGAGTCGGTGAGGTCGCGCTGCCAACGCGAGATCGGCAGCTTTTCGCTGAAATGGCGCAGCAGTGAGTTTGCCAGCCCGAGATTACCTTCCGAATTCTCAAAATCAATAGGGTTTACCTTGTGAGGCATCGTCGAGGAACCAACTTCTCCCGCAATTACTTTCTGCTTGAAATAGCCCAGCGAGATATAACCCCAGATGTCTCGATCCAGATCGATCAGTATGGTGTTGATGCGCGCAAATGCATCGAACAACTCCGCCATGTAATCGTGCGGCTCGATCTGTGTGGTGTAAGGGTTGAAAGTGATGCCGCGCGCAGTGACAAAACGTCGCGCATGCGCCTCCCAGTCCATGTTCGGATAGGCGGCCAGATGAGCGTTGTAGTTGCCCACCGCGCCGTTGATCTTGCCGAGTATTTCGGTTCCGGCAAGGCGCTGTCCGGCGCGCTGCAAACGGTACACCACGTTCGCCATTTCCTTGCCCATGGTGCTTGGTGTGGCGGACTGGCCGTGGGTACGGCACAGCATCGGCAGGTCGGCGAGCTGGTGAGCCATCTCTTTCAAACGTGCGATGATGTCCTGCAGCACGGGCAGCATAACTTCCTCGCGGGCGTTCTTGAGCATCAGCGCGTGACTGAGATTATTGATATCTTCAGAAGTGCACGCGAAATGGATGAATTCCAGCATGACGGCAGTTTCAGGATTGGATGCAAGTTTATCGCGCAGCCAGTATTCAACCGCCTTGACATCGTGATTGGTGCGCTTCTCGATGGCTTTGATGGATAACGCATCGTCTTCACAAAACGCAGCGTTGATGGCATCCAGTTGCGCGATGGTGGCATCCGAGAGTAGCGCGACCTCGGGAATGTCGGCCTGTGCGCTGAGTGATTTTAGCCACTCGATTTCGACCAGCACGCGAAAGCGAATCAAGCCAAATTCGCTGAAGTAATTGCGCAAGGCATCCACTTTGCCGTTGTAGCGTCCGTCCAGCGGAGAGAGGGCGGTAAGTTTGGTGAGTGCGGTCATGATGAAACCCTGAAAGCAAAGATTAATTGAAGGTTGGTCAGCGTGATGTACCCCAACCTTCAGATCAGAAGTTCGCATTTTACGCGAATCAGTTCAATCCTTGTTCGATGATTGCGCCACCCATGCATAACTCACCGTCATAGAGCACCACAGACTGTCCGGGCGTAACCGCCCATTGCGCCTCGTCAAAGGCGATTTCGCAGCGGCTATCGGCGAGCCGGGTGAGATGGCAGTGCGCATCGGCCTGCCGGTAGCGCGTTTTGGCGGCATAGGGGTGGTTGAGCAGCGGCGCCGTGCCACTGATCCAGTGGTTATCAAGCGCAGTCAACCGGTTGCTTTGCAGCGCCGGGTGGTCGTGGCCTTGTACCACAATCAGGCGATTGTTCGCCATATCCTTGCCAGCCACGAACCACGGCTCGCCGGAGGCATCTTTCGCACCGCCGATCCCCAGCCCTTGCCGTTGACCGATGGTGTAGAACGACAGCCCGATATGCTGGCCGACGACCTTGCCATCCGGTGTGCGCATCTCGCCCAACTGCGTGGGTAGGTAGCGATTGAGAAACTCGCGGAACGGGCGCTCGCCGATGAAGCAGATGCCAGTACTATCCCGCTTGGCGTGATTGGGCAATCCGTGCTGCCGGGCTATCGCGCGCACCTGCGACTTCAGCAGCTTGCCGAGCGGGAATATCGCATGGCTCAATTGCGATTGTTTCAGGCGATACAGAAAATAGCTCTGGTCCTTGCTGCCGTCGCTCGCCTTGAGCAACTGGAACAGACCGTCCATCTCGCGCACCTGCGCGTAGTGCCCAGTGGCAATTGTGTCTGCTCCAAGCTGAATGGCATGGTCGAGAAACGCCTTGAATTTGATTTCCGAATTGCACAGGATGTCCGGGTTGGGCGTGCGTCCGGCCTGGTACTCGCGCAGAAAATAACTGAACACGCGTTCCTTGTATTCGCTGGCAAAATTTACCGCTTCAATGTGAATCCCGATAGTGTCGGCGACGGATACTGCGTCCAGCAGATCCTGTCTCGACGAGCAGTACTCGCTGTTGTCATCATCTTCCCAGTTCTTCATGAACAGGCCGATCACCTCATAGCCCTGTTGCTTGAGCAGCAGCGCTGTGACCGAGGAGTCAACCCCGCCGGACATGCCGACAACAATGCGCCGGGATTTAAGGTTGTTTTTCACGTTGGCTCACTCGCCCGCTTGCGGGATAACCAGCGACTTGGTTGCAGTCGTTTGCAGCCTAGTCGAATGGCTAGTTGTCTCACCCAGAGGGTTGGGGAGATAACCAGCCACTTGGTTGGCGTTCTTTGGCAACCTAGTGGAATGGCTAGTAGTTCCATCAGGGGAACGAGCTTGCTCGTTAGTCATAGTGAACCAATAATTCCAGCGGGAACCGTTTACCGGCGAGGTAATCCTCGACACAACGCAAAATCAGCGGACTGCGATGACGGGATCGATTGGCGCGGATTTCATCAGGCGTCAGCCACACGGCGCGCAGGATGCCGGTGTCAAGCTTGCGTCCAGCGTCGTGCCCGGTGGTCTCGCCGGTGAATGCAAAGCGCAAATACGTAATGTTCGATTCGTCCGAATGCCAGCGATACACGCCTAGCAGGTGCTGCGGCGTAAAGTGATATGCAGTTTCTTCGAGGGCTTCGCGCGCTACCGCAGCCAGCAGCGACTCGTGCGCTTCCAGGTGCCCGGCAGGCTGGTTGAAGCGCAATCCTTGAGAGGTTTCCTCCTCCACAAGCAAAAATTTACCATCGCGCTCAATGACGGCTGCGACGGTGACGTTGGGTTTCCAGATCATATTGTTCTCTGTAAAAATAAAAAAGCAGGGTTTCCCCTGCTTTCTTCAAGCATGCGCCGGATTACTGGGCAGCAGCTTCAGCTTTCTTGGCCTTTTTGGCTTTCTTGGCCTTTTTGGCTTTCTTTTCTTTCTTTGCAGGAGCAGCTTCTTCTTTAGCAGCAGGAGCAGCAGCCTTTGCGGCAGGAGCAGCGGCGGCAGCAGGAGCAGCAGCGGCAGCAGGAGCAGCAGCCTTTGCATCAGCAGCAATTGCGGAGAAAGAAACAACAGCAAATACAGAAGCGATCAATGCAGTTAAAAGTTTGCTCATAGTGAACTCCAATAATAGTTAAGTTAAATAAACGTTTATGACACTTAACGTGCCGACGACTAAAACGCATTGCATATCAGTTTAGTTGACACCATCAAGCGATATTGTTTGGTGGTGCCGGGGGAGGGACTCGAACCCTCACGTCCTTTCAGACACCGGATTTTGAGTCCGGCGCGTCTACCAGTTCCGCCACCCCGGCCAAGTCAGGGTGGATTATCCATGAAACGATGAACACCATCAAACTGCGATTTTATCTTTGTTATTGCGGTGAGGCGCAGCCAACGTGGCAATCCAGTGCACTCGACGCGGCAATCCAGTACACTTCCACATTAACGAATTGAAGCAACCGAACAACCTGACATGACCACACATCCTTCAATCTCAACCAACACCGTCTGGCACCACGCCACCGTTACCCGCGCCCGCCGTGAGTCCCAAAATGGCCATCGCGGCGCCATCATCTGGTTCACCGGTCTGTCCGGCGCGGGCAAATCCACCTTGGCCCATGCCGTCGAAGAAGAACTGCACCAGCGCGGCTGCCGTACCTTTGTGCTGGATGGCGACAACGTGCGCCACGGCTTGTGCGGCGACCTCGGCTTCTCAGCCAAAGACCGCGTCGAAAACATCCGCCGAATCGGAGAAGTTGCCAAACTCTTCATGGAAGCAGGTGTGATCGTGCTGACCGCCTTCATCTCCCCTTTCCGATCCGATCGCGAGCGCGTGCGCGGTATGGTCGAGCACGGCGACTTTATTGAAATATTTTGCGATAGCCCCATCGAAATCTGCGAAAGCCGCGACGTAAAAGGCATCTACAAAAAGGCCCGCGCCGGACAGATTGCCGAATTCACCGGCATTTCATCACCTTATGAAGCCCCGGAAAATCCGGAGCTCAAAGTAAATACAGGAGCGGAAGAGCTGGAAACCTGCGTGCAGCAGGTTATCGATGAAATAAAGCAGCGTGGAATTATTTCCGCCCAGTCAACGGACTGATTGGTACTGTCTGGATTTTCAGTATGCTGGCCACAGCGGCCTGCCGGCAAAACGCAGGACAGGCTTTTCCCAACCTGGAGTTTCACATATTTAGAACGCTTAATGGTGCCGGGGGGGGGACTCGAACCCCCACGCCCTCTCAGGCACCGGATTTTGAGTCCGGCACGTCTACCAGTTCCATCACCCCGGCTAAGCGGCGCGCATTATCCATGAAGCGGCGCGTCACATCAACTACAATCCCGCCTTTGATAATATTTCGTTGTTTTTCATGCGTACTGATGACTTTGATTTTGCCCTGCCTGAGCGGTTGATCGCACAGCATCCGCCGGAACGTCGCGGTGAAAGCCGCTTGTTGTATGCACATGATGATGTGCTGGAGGATTGTCGTTTCGCCGATCTGCTGCGGCTGGTCGAGCCGAATGATGTGCTGGTGCTGAATGACACGCGTGTCATCAAGGCGCGCCTGTTTGGCGGCAAGGACAGCGGAGGCAAGGTCGAGGTGCTGGTGGAGCGCGTGCTGAATGAGCGCGAGGTGTTGGCGCAAGTGCGCGCCAGCCATGCGCCGAAGTCGGGCAGCCATTTGTTGTTGGCGGAAGCATTATCGGTAGATGTGTTGGGGCGTGAGGGAGAATTTTTCCGTCTGCGATTTGCCGGTGATGAGCCTGTGCTGGCGTTGCTGGAACGCTATGGACGTTTGCCCTTGCCGCCCTACATCACGCACGCGGCGGATGTTGAAGACGAGCAGCGTTATCAAACGGTGTTTGCGCGCGAAGCGGGTGCAGTGGCGGCTCCCACGGCGGGCCTTCATTTTGATAAGGGTATGATGCAAGCGCTGCGCGATAAAGACGTGCGAATCGCTTATGTCACGCTGCATGTCGGCGCGGGAACGTTTCAGCCGGTGCGCGCCGAGCACATCCACGAACATACGATGCACAGTGAGTGGTATGAAATTCCTCAGGTAACCGTGGATGCGATAGCGCAGGCACATGGTGCAGGCGGACGAGTGATCGCGGTGGGCACCACCAGTTTGCGCGCGATGGAGAGCGCGGCACAGAATGACGAGCTGCAAGCCGGAAGTGGTGAGACAAATATCTTTATCACCCCCGGCTATCGCTTCCGTATAGTGGATGTGCTGCTGACCAATTTCCATTTGCCAAGATCCACGCTGCTGATGCTGGTGTGTGCATTCGGCGGGATGGAGCAAATGCTGGCGGCTTATCGCCATGCGGTGGAAAAAGAGTACCGGTTTTTCAGTTATGGCGATGCCATGTTTATCGAAATAAAAAAACAATAAATTAGCCACAGAGCACACAGAGATCACAGAGAAATACTGACTCTATGCTTACCTCTCTGTGTGTTCTGTGATCTCTGTGGCATGAAATTGGTTTTGCATTGAAAGGATTTATGAAATTCACCTTACACAACACTTCGAGTGCTGCCCGCCGTGCCACGCTGGAACTGGCGCACGGTAAGGTCGAAACTCCGGCGTTCATGCCGGTTGGAACCTATGGCACGGTGAAGGCGATGAGTCCTCTCGAACTGCATGAGATCGGCGCGCATATCGTGCTGGGCAACACTTTCCATCTGTGGTTGCGCCCCGGGCTGGAAGTCATCGAGGCGCATGGCGGGTTGCACCGCTTCATGGGCTGGGACGGGCCGATCCTCACCGATTCAGGCGGATTCCAGGTGTTCAGCCTGGGGGCGTTGCGCAAGATCACCGAGGAGGGAGTGAAATTTCAGTCGCCGGTGAATGGCGACAAGTTGTTCCTTACTCCGGAAGAGTCGATGCGCATCCAGCGCGTGCTGAATTCAGACATCGTGATGGTCTTTGACGAATGCACGCCTTATCCGGCGACTGAGCGCGAGGCGGTAGATTCGATGCGCCTGTCGTTGCGTTGGGCTGCGCGTTCCCGTGTGGCTCATGATAAGGGGGCCGCGCATAACG
>JACREA010000038.1 GCA_016218465.1 Nitrosomonadales bacterium
CGCAAACGTGGCGTCCCCGCTAACGCCGTTCCGTCCACCACAACATCATAGTCCCCAGCAACAGAAACAAAGTCGTTATCGCCGTTGCGCTGATGAATGGTTGCCAGTCGTTGAGCGCGCCCAGGCTGGCAAATAACTGCCCTACAAAGTGGAACACCAAGCCGAGTACGATTCCCATGAATATCATCGCACTGCTTCCGCCTGCGCGGCGGTGGTAAGACGCGAACGGCAGCGCCAGCAGCATCATCACCAGCACTGCAAGCGGATAAACCAGCTTGTTCCACATCGCAATTTCATAGCGCGCACTCTTTTGGTGGTTATCTTTCAGATGTTCGGTGTATTGGTACAAATCAAAGGCGGACATCTGATCAGGCACCACCAAAAGCACGCTGAAAATATCCGGATTCAGCGCTGAACTCCATTCCTGCCTGGTTTGTGAATTGATGGTCACTCCTTCTTTGCCAAAGCGTGTTTCCCGCACCTCTTCAAGCTGCCAGCGCCCCGCCTCGATAAAATTTGCACGTTTGGCATTAATGATCGCCTGCAGATGGTAGGCTTCGTCGAAACGGTATATGTTGATATTCAGCAAGCTGGTGTCCGGCATCACATTCTTCACATTCACAAAGCTGCGCTCGTCCTTGACCCACACGCCGGAGCGAAACTCCTTTAACGAAATTTGCGCATTATGCGCCTTTAATCGCAGTTGCTGAGCCATCCTCTCGCTTGGAGGCGCAATAAATTCACTCATAACAAAACTTAATATCACCAGCGGCAGTCCGATTTTGAATAATGCGCCTACCATTTGCCACACTGATGCGCCGGAAGAACGATAAACAGTCAACTCTGAATTGGCCGACATTTGAACCAGTGCGACTATCGTGCCTAACAGCACCGCAACCGGGAACAACCCATATATATGCCCGGGAATAATCAGCACTACAAACAGCAACACATAACCCAAGTGATACTGACCCTGCCCCATCTCACCCAATTCATGAATCAAATCCATAAAAGCAAACAGCATTGTGAGCGCAAAAAACACCAGTGCAATACTGACGTAAATTTCACGACCGATATGGCGCGTCAGCAGGTTCATGCCTTCACCTCGGCTTTTTCGTCTGTTGGGAATGGTTCCAACGCACCTTTCCTCTCAGCAAGTAAATCAGGGGAAGCGTGTTTTTTCGCAAAAACCCTGCGAAATGAAAACAATGTCATGCGGCGATAAAACATCAGCGTCGTTAACGCCAGCATCGCGGTGTGGATGCCAAACAACCCGATTCCGGGCGACACCTTTTCTTGTGCTACCCATGCATTGGACAAACTGATCATATTGCTGTACAGCATATACAGCACGATCGCCAGGATCAGATTAAGCGAACGTCCGGCGCGCGGATTAACGAAGCTCAGGGGAACCGCCAACAGGGAAAGAATCAATGCGCTGATCGGCAATCCGGCCCGCCAATGCAATTCGGATACATTCCAGGAAGTGCGGTTATTCAGCAGTTCCAGTGTAGACATGGTGCGCAAATGAGGCTCAGCTTGTTTGATTGGCACTGCATCAATGCGAATCGCATAACGCCCGAACTCCACAACATTATAGTCGCGCTGACCCGGCTTGCCTTCATAGCGTGTCCCGTTTAACAGCACCAGAAAACGGTCCCCGTTTGGCATGGTTTCCTGCAACCCCTGTTGTGCAACCATCGTACCGAGTTTTCCATTTTGCTCGGATTGCACAAAAATATTGCCTACCTGATTCGAGTTCGCATTAACGTTATCGATAAAAAATACCCGTCCGGATTGTTTGGACTCGCGGAATACTCCCGGACTGGCTGCCGTCACATCGTCACGGCTTTCCAGCTTGCTCTTGAATTCATCGGCTTTTTGCATAGCCCAGGGAGACAACACCAAACTAAGCAACGCGATCAACGCGACCACCGGCAAGACATACCATAGCACCGGGCGAATCCAGCGTATCAATCCGACTCCGGAACTGAACCACACCACCATCTCGCTGTCGCGATAACAACGCGACAAAGTAAGCAAAATGGATAAAAACAAACTGACGGAGATCAATACCGGCAGATAATTCATCGCGCTGAAGCCAATCAGAGCCAACACACCCTCCACAGCGATATAACCGCTGACTGCCTCGCTTAACAGACGGATCAATTGGTTGACCACGATAATGCCGAGCAACACTGCAAAGACAAGCAAACCGTTGCCGGCAAATTCATTCACCAGCGCACGGTGAAATATCCCCGTGCGCGACGGCTTTGACTTTCTACGGTGAGTTTGCGGATAATCGGGCATCGAAACGCAGGTTTTTAAATCTTAAGGGGTATCGTTGTGGAATTTAGCATAAAACAAAGCAGTCCGGAAAAACAACGCAGCAACTGCATAGTCGTTGGCGTATATGAGGGCGGCAAACTATCCCCTGCTGCACAGGTGCTCGACAAGGCGGCGAAACATGCGATCAGCGAGCTTGTCACACGCGGCGACATGAGCGGCAAATCCGCTACTACCCTGCTGCTGCACAAGCTTCCCGGCATCGTCGCCGAGCGTGTGTTGCTGGTTGGCCTGGGCAAAGCCGGTGAGTTGACCATCAAGACCAGCGTGGAAATTCTGCGCGCGGTATTCAGCGCATTGAACAGCACGCCCGCCAAGGATGCCACACTGTATGTTATTGATGAAGGCGTCGGGAAAGATGCCACGTGGGTTATCAGGCAAGCCGTGTTCGCCGCAGCCGAGAGTATTTATCGCTCCGACAGTCTCAAGAGCAAACCCGTCAAAGCCGCAATGCTGAAAAGCATTACCTTCGCCACGCTGTAAAAACCGGCTGCCACTCTGAAGAACGTGCTCGACCAGGCCGCCGCAACAGCGCATGGCATGGAACTCGCCAAGACGCTGGGTAATTTGCCCGGCAACGTCTGCACCCCCACCTATCTTGCTGCCAAGGCAACAGCCCTGGGCAAGGCGCACAAGTCGATCAAGACCACCGTGCTGGGAGAAAAGGACATACAGAAGCTGGGCATGGGTTCTTTCCTTTCAGTCACGCAGGGCAGCGAGCAGCCCGCCAAACTGATCACATTGGAATATCACGGCACCGACAAAAAACACAAACCCGTCGTGCTGGTCGGCAAGGGCATTACCTTCGATAGTGGCGGCATCTCGCTGAAGCCCGGCGCCGATATGGACGAAATGAAATACGACATGTGCGGTGCAGCCAGCGTGCTCGGCACGATGCAGGCCATCGCCGAAATGAGCTTGAAGCTCAACGTGGTCGGCGTCATTCCTGCCTGCGAGAACCTGCCCTCAGGCCGCGCCACCAAACCCGGCGACATCGTCACCAGTATGTCTGGACAGACCATCGAGATCCTCAATACCGACGCCGAAGGCCGCCTGATCCTGTGCGACGCGCTGACCTACTCGAAGAAATTCAACCCGGACACCGTAATCGACATCGCCACGCTAACCGGGGCGTGCGTCATCGCCTTGGGACATGTCGCCAGCGGCCTGTTCAGCAACGAAGACAAGCTTGCCCAGGAATTGCTTGCAGCAGGCGAACAAGCGCATGACCGCGCCTGGCAACTGCCGCTGTGGGAAGACTACCAGCCACTGCTGGACAGCAATTTCGCCGACATGCAGAACATCGGCGGACGTGCAGGAGGAACCATTACCGCTGCCTGCTTCCTGTCGCGCTTCACCAAGGACTACCGCTGGGCTCATCTGGACATCGCCGGAACAGCCAATAAATCCGGCAAGGAAAAAGGCGCGACCGGACGCCCGGTACCGTTGCTCACGCAGTATTTGATTAACCGCGCGCAGAAATCGTGACCACGGTTGATTTTTATACTGGCTCGAGAGACAAGCTGCGCACCGCTTGCCAGTTGAGCCACAAGGCCATGCAGAACGGCGTGCGCACAGTTATCAGCACGCCGGACGCAGCTACCCACGATACATTGGATAAATTGCTTTGGCATTACCCAGCCACAGCATTTATCCCGCACTGCTGTTGCGATGCCAAAGAAGCTGAACAAATGCCTGTTGTGTTAAATAACGGCAGCGAAAAATTCCCGCATCACGATTTGCTGATCAGCTTGCACAACGAATGCGTGCCCTTTTTCAGCCGTTTCGAGCGCGTCATCGAGATTGTCAGCCAAGATGCAGAAGACAGCCGCATGGGCCGGGAGCGTTACAAGTTTTACAAGGATCGCGGCTACGAACTGCGCCACATTGATTTAACCGGCACGCAAAACGCTTAACCACTGTTTCATCTCCCTTCCGCCGTTTCATGCTTCGCACGAAACCACGGCGAAGCCGTGCATTCCGCGGCATCTCCAGGCTGACGCACATCAGTTTTATAAGATAGCGGTTTGCCTGACTTTGTTATAATCGCGCCCTTTCAGACGCAACGCATACCTAACGTAAAGACCGCAATGGAACTCGCCAAAAGTTTTGAACCGAAAGAAATCGAATCACGCTGGTATCCCAAGTGGGAAAAATCCGGTTACTTCAAGGCCGGACTCGATCCGAACAAAACCGAATCTTTCTGCATCCAGTTGCCTCCGCCCAACGTCACCGGCACGCTGCACATGGGGCACGGCTTCAACCAGACGCTGATGGATACGCTGACGCGCTACCACCGGATGCGCGGTGACAATACGCTGTGGCAGCCGGGCACCGACCATGCTGGCATCGCAACTCAAATAGTCGTCGAACGCCAGCTCGACGCGCAGGGCATTTCGCGCCACGACCTGGGCCGCGAGAAGTTCATCGAGAAAGTGTGGGAGTGGAAGGAATATTCCGGCAGCACGATCACCAAGCAGATGCGCCGCCTCGGCACCTCGCCCGACTGGTCGCGCGAACGCTTCACCATGGATGCCAGCCTGAACAAAACCGTCACCGAAACATTCGTGCGCCTGTTCAACGAAGGCCTGATCTATCGCGGCAAGCGTCTGGTGAACTGGGACCCGAAACTGCACACCGCAGTAAGCGATCTGGAAGTGGTGCAGGAAGAAGAAGACGGCTTCATGTATCACATCCAGTATCCGCTGGCGAATGGCTCCGGTCATCTCGTAGTCGCCACCACCCGCCCCGAG
>JACREA010000039.1 GCA_016218465.1 Nitrosomonadales bacterium
AATGAATATATGTAAGGTACCTTGGTTTGAGGACATTGTCGCCGGTTTGATCCGCATCGAATAGTCAGTTATTTTCCAGGAAATGACACAGATGAAGGGAGCAATTCAGAAAGCGGACATTGATGCGCTAAAAGCGCAGATAGATGCCGAAATTGCGTCTCGACCCCAGATTAAGAGCTCTATTCAGACGATCGACATTGATGCTCTTAAGGCTCAGATCGACGCCGAAATTGCAGCACGCATGTTGATCGAGGCTGATTACGCACGGTACATTCACCGCCGTGGCTTCATTGTTGGTGGTCTCAGGTTGCTCTTGAATCTGGATGCGACGAGTGAAGTGGCAGAGATGCCGCCGCTGTTCCGTCTGCCCGGCGCGCCTACCGGGATCAAAGGCATCACCAATCGTCACGGGCGGGTGGTACCTGTGATGGACTTGCCTGTCCTGTTCGGCAATCAACATGACATCGCATCAAAAGTGTGGCTGCTAGTGTGCGGACGCGGTGACGAGGCGGTCGGCCTTGTTGTCGACAGCTTGCCGGAGCGCAAGAAGTATGCTGCGGATGATGAGGTTAGCCTTTCGGATATCAAACACCCGATTGCAGCCTATGCCAAGGCGGCCTATCGAGAGGGGCAAGATATCTGGATTGATCTTGATACGGAGGCATTATTCACTTCAGTTTTTCAGGTCGAGCCATTCCACGTTTGAAACTTGTGAGAGTTCTGATTGGTGTTTAGGAGAAAGTTATGTTTGCAACCATTCGCGCCAAGATAATTGGCTTTAGTTTCATCTCATTGCTGCTCATCTTGCTGGTGAGCCTGGCAGGCAATTACGGGAAATCCGAGTTGATCCGCGCTGTTGCCTATTCGCAGGGTAATATTTTTGCGAACAACACCAATATGCAGGCGAATATGGCGCACGACGAGGTGCGGGCCGATGTGCTGCAAATCCTGCGCGAAGCCAAAACAGGCGATACGGTGGCCTATAAAGAAGCATCAAAGAATTTGAATGAACACCTCAAGGCTTTGACCACCAGCTCCGCCAGGCTCTTAGCGTCAACAGTGATTTCGGAAAAAACCCGGCAGGCGGTCGCTACCGTTCGCGCAGATACTGAGGGTTTCGCGAAATCTGCGCAGAGTATCGCAGAGTCGGCACAGGCCGATGCAGCCGGGGCCGAGGCGCGGTTTGCTGAATTCATCGAAAAGTACAAGAAGCTGAAGGCAAGCCAGTTGACGGTAAATAATCAGATTGCAGCAGATATGGAGGTATCGCGCCAGGCTGTCGACGAAGCGTCGATGGGTGCAACCAATACAGCTGTTGTAGCTGCGGTTGCGGCGCTTGCTCTGGTTGCGTTATTCGCGTACTACATTCTTCAGGGCATCATGAATCCGCTCAACCAGCTGCGGCAGGCAATCGGAAAAATCGAGGGAGGAGCCTTTGACGTGCGCGTAAAGTTGCGCACGCAGGATGAGTTGAGTTCAGTAGGGCGAGCTTTTGACAAGCTGCTGGATGAACGTGTCTCCCTGCAAAAAACAACCGCAGCTGACAATGAACGCCTCAACAACTCAGTGATCGGTTTATTTTCCGCGATGGGGGCTTTGGCGCAAAAAGACCTGACGGTACGTGCGCCTGTGACCGATGACATTATCGGTACACTAGGTGACGCCATCAATCAGCTGACCGATGTCACGGCGACCGTGTTGCACCACGTGACCAAAGTAGCCGGTGTCGTAGAGGCTGCATCCGAGCGCATGAAGCAGCAATCGGACGTGGTGAATGAAATGGCGAAAGAAGAAGATGTTATCGTCGTGCGGCTGATTTCCAACCTGGAAACTGCCATGGCATCGATTGGCGAGGTAGCCATATTTGCGCGCGACTCAAACCGTGCGGCGGCAGAAGCCACCAAGTCCACCGAGAGCGCGATGGAGACTGTACAGGCAACGTTAGTCGGTATGAATGCGATCCGCGAGACCATTTCCGAGATGGAAAAACGCATCAAGCGTCTCGGAGAACGCTCACAGGAAATTTCGCAAATCGTCAACCTGATCAATACTATTTCCGAGCGCACCCATGTGCTGTCGCTGAATGCCGCGATGCAGGCAGCGATGGCGGGCGAAGCGGGGCGAGGTTTCGCAGTGGTGGCGGAAGAGGTTCAGCGTCTGGCCGAGAACTCACGTCAGGCGACCGGTCAGATCGCTAATCTGGTGCAGAACATCCAGGTTGAAACGAACGATACTATTGCAACGGTGAACAAAACCATCGAACAGGTGGTCAATGAATCTGAATTGGCGCATAACGCGGGCGAGAGAATGCGCGAAACACATGAAGCCACAGCACGCCTTGTGCGGCTGGTGGCAACTATTGCTACCAGCTCTGCCGAGCAGACCAAGATAGCCGCTGTTTTGCGCACGGCTGCGGACGAGATTGCGCAATTCACCGAGAAAACAGCCGAGCAACTGGTCGCGCAAAATCAGAGTGCCGCCAGCCTCGTATCAGCCTCGCAAAAATTGGTGGGTGCTATATCGGTATTCAAGCTGCCGTCGGCAGAACCGCCGACGGAAGATGCAGCGCCTATCGGTGAAGAAACACAAATTTTTGCCCAGTTCAAATGATCGGCACATGAGCGCGTAATCCATATCATTATGCCTATCGACGCGCTCATCCCATTTTTTTCCGAGATGCGCAAGGAGCTTGCGCAAACCGTCCCTGACTTCGAGAGATGGGCCAGCACATTAAGCGCTGCCGCCAGCGACGATCCTTTGCTGATGGAGGCTTTGGAAAACTACGCATCCCAATTGGAGCGCATCGGTCAAACGGCAGAAATGATAGGCATGGCCGGCCTGAATTCATGGTGTAATTCGCTCAACGGGGTTTTGCCGGGCATCACCTTCATGGAAGGCGATGCCCGCTCGCAAGCCTGTCAGCAGCTGCTTGCCTGGCCTGCATTGGTGGATCGATATTTGCAGGAGCCGGGCAATTTCGAAGCATCCATGGCGCTTGCCGAATATTTGTCTACACCCTGCTTTGCGCAACCATTCGACGAAGACGCCAGCCTCGGTCTGATTGAGTCCATGGCCACTCCTCCAGTTGTGCCTGAAGAGCTGATGGCGCAGCTTAATGCAGCGGAAGCGCCTGTAAGCGTGAGCATCGAGGACACATCGCTTGTCGTGCCGGAAAATGCCGACCGGGATGTCTACAGCGCATTTCTTGACGAAGCCCCGAGCAACGTGGAGCAATTTTCGGCGCTGACCTCCAGGATTGCAGCAGGCCAGGCGGATATCAACGACATGCGCAGCGCCAAGCGAATAGCGCATTCCTTCAAGGGCGCGGCCAATATTGTGGGTATCCGTGGCATCGCTGCACTCGGGCACCACACCGAAGATGTGCTTGAGTATTTCGAAAAGAACCCAGTAAAACCCCCACGCGCACTTGGACGATCGCTGGTTACCGCGAGCGATTGCCTTGCGCAAATGGTGAGTTATCTGCGCGGCGACGAAAGCGCGCCGGAGAACGCGTTCGAGGTGCTGAGTGAAATCGTTTCCTGGGCGAACAAGGTCAAATCGGGCGAAATCGCTAACATGGCAGACGACGCGAGCGTGGAGGTTGCGCTGCCTCCGCAAGGTGTTGCGCGGCCTGATGCACCTCCGGCGCCTTCAGCAGAAATCGAGCAGCAGGCAACGTTACGTGTACCGGTTAGCACGGTGGATGAATTATTTCGCCTGGTTGGCGAGATGACAACGTTGATAGCGCGGCTTGAATCGCAAGTAGCCAATGTAACCTCCCGTGCGAAAGCATTGGTTGAGCATAATCTCGTGGTACAGCAAAGGGTAGTCGATGTCGAAAAGCTGGTGATGGTGCGCGGTCTGTCGCTTACACGGCCAGATGCCTCAGAAGACGCGTCTTTTGACCCGCTGGAAATGGACCGCTACACCGAATTGCATGGCGTGACCCGCTCGCTCGTGGAGGTAACCGCCGATGCGCGCGCAATGACAGACAACCTTGAAACCAGCGTGTCGAGTCTGCGCGGTGAAGTCTCCCTGCAGGCTAACATTAACAAAGAGCTGCAATACCAGGTCGTCGCAACCCGCCTTGCGCCGGTCAACGTGTTAAGCGCACGCCTGATGCGCAATGTGCGCCAGACATGCCAGCAAACCGGTAAACAAGCCGAGCTTGTTATTGCGGGTGGCGAAATCGAGGTGGATGGAGATGTGCTCAACAAGCTGGCTGATCCTTTGCTTCATATGCTGCGCAACGCGGTCGACCATGGTATCGAGCTTCCCGACGACAGGATTGCGGCGGGTAAACCGGCTGAGGGCAGGATTGACCTCGAGTTTTCACGGCATGGATCGGGCATCGTCGTCACCATCCGTGATGACGGCAAAGGGCTGGATTACGCGCGTATTCGCAAAAAGGCGATTGAGCAAAACCTGATCAGTTCAGAGCAACAGATGACTCATTCCGAGCTTGCCCGTTTAGTGTTGCTGCCGGGATTTTCAACACGTGATCAGGTTAGCGAAATTTCCGGTCGGGGCGTCGGCATGGACGTGGTGGCCTCGCGTTTGGCCAACATCAAGGGAACGGTCGAACTCAGTTCCATCCCTGGCCAAGGCTGTGAAGTTGTACTGCGCTTCCAGGCATCGCTGGTCACGCAGCACACATTGCTGGTTGAGACCGGAAAACAGATTTTCGCCATCCCTATCCACTATATCAAGGAAGCGTTTCCAGCCGGCTTCGGCAAAATAAGCCTGTCCGGCGGCGACGAATGGCAATTAGGCGAGTGGCAATTCACCATACGCGACGCAAGTTTTCCAATTCATGATTTAGCGCCGCTTACCGGATACCATTCGCTCCCGCCAAGCGTGGAACGTTATACGGCGATGCCGAAAGTGCTGATTCACACTATGGAAGGCGTTGTAGCTGTGCTGGTAGACCAACTCCTCGATAGCCGGAGCGTGATGGTGAAGAATATGGGGAAATATCTTCCTCGTGTGCATGGCGTTTCGGGCGTGACATTATTGGGCGATGGCACAGTGGTGCCCTTGCTTAATGTTCCGGAATTGTTGGCAGCGCCAATCGCTGTTACAGCCGCAGCGGCGGAGCTGGCAGCTACCGCACGTCAGCGTACACGGCGGGTACTTGTTGTGGACGATTCACTTTCAGTCCGCAAGGGGCTGGTACAGTTGCTTCAGGATGCAGGTTTTGAGGTCAAGGGCGCAGGTGATGGCATGGATGCGATCCGGGTGATGGAAACTTTCATGCCGCACCTGGTCTGCACAGACATGGAAATGCCAAACATGAACGGTCTCGAGCTTACCCAGCATCTTCGGCTGGGAGAGGCAACAAAAAATTTGCCTGTCATCATGATTACATCTCGCTCGATGGGAAAGCATCGCCAGCAGGCGATGGGCGCCGGGGTCAATGCTTATTTGACCAAGCCCTACACCGATGCCGAGTTGCTCAAGCATGTTCAGATCGCCATGCAGGCAAGCTCCTCGCTCGTAATGGCTGCGCCAGCTTGACCCCGTGCTTGTTTCCTTAGGAATGCATGGAGAAACCTCCATCAGGGGCAAAACAGGCTGCCAGGCATTCGTTGGCATAATATTCAGCAAAGCGCTGCGCGGTGAAACGACAGGCGGATAGCTGTCGATGCAGGAAATGTACTGTCGTGGCGCGTTGTGGCACTAACCCAAACGCGGTAATATCAGCCTGTGGCGTATATGTGAAAATATAAGTCTTAGAAACACTGAGATTTAGGGATTACTAATCATGAAAAATATTACTCGCCTGGCCTTTATCGGAGCGGTGGTGAGCGCTGTTCTGTTGGGCGCGAGCGCGCTGTATTTCGATACAGGGATAGCGTATTTTGCCGATGCGCTGATATTTATTGCCTTGCTGGCTTGCGTAATTTATTTGCGCAATCGAGCCAGCGGCAAGGCTGAATGCACAGGTTCATCGGCGCAAGACGGCGAGAAATATATTCAGGAAAGCAGCGCCTTCCATATGCAGCTTGGCACCGAGATAGCCGAGCAGCTAAGCTCGGCGCACACCGAACTGGGCAACACCCAGGCTATACTCAGCGATGCGATAGGCAAGCTGGTCAGCAACTTTATTTTGATATCGGACGGGGTACGCGACCTTTCGGCTCGTACCAACGATTTCAGCAAGCAGATAAAAGAAGTTGTAGACAAGGTAAGCGTCTCGCTGGCAGACGCAGAGCTCTCGATCAGCAACCTTGCGGCGGACGGCAGGGCAAAAGCCATGGAATCCAATCAACATGTCCGCTCCATCATGGCAGACCTCACAGCGTTTAATGAAGCTGTCGCCAGCAATGCAATCGAGCTGAATCTCATCAGCACAAATGTCGAGCAGAATGTGTTGGTGGTGATATCCACATTGCAATTTCAGGACATGAGTTCGCAATTGATTGAGCATGCCAGGATGCGCATGACAGCTTTGCAGGAAGTCGCCAACGAAATGGGCAAGGGCGGTGCAAGCCCGAGTCAGCAGGAATACCTGGAACGAATCGCCGCATATAATCGTTTGCTGGACAAACATGTCGTATCGCTGGATAAACAAAAAGCCAATCCGGTTGCACAAAAAGATTTTGGCACGGGCGATATCGAGTTGTTTTAACCTGGATTTTAATAGGAAGCCAATTGCATTTTTCGGGTAATTAATGCAACTTGGCGCGTAATTAAATAATTACCACTTAACCACTTAACTGAGCGCGAAAAAATGGCAAAAACTATTCTAGCTATTGATGATTCCACCTCCATTCGGCAGATGGTAGCTTTTACTCTTAAATCCGCCGGCTATTCCGTCATTGAAGCGGCAGACGGCCAGGAAGGTTTGGCCAAAGCCAATGCCAATGCCGGTGCCATTAACCTGGTTCTTACCGATCAGAATATGCCGGTTATGGATGGCCTGACCCTGATTAAAACCTTGCGCGGCTTGCCGCAGTTCGTGACCATCCCGATTCTGATGCTGACCACCGAATCCAGCGATGCCATGAAAATGCAGGGCAAAGCGGCTGGCGCTACGGGTTGGCTGGTCAAGCCATTCGACCCGCATAAACTGCTGGAAGTCGTCAAAAAGGTAATTGGCTAGAACCAACAGCGCCGGCCTGAATTCCGGCGCCGCCAAAGCAAGAATTTCCACACCGTATTTCCAGAGAGAAGCCAATGTCCATCGACATGAGCCAGTTTTACCAGGTCTTTTTTGAAGAGTCCGCAGAACATCTCGCAAGCATGGAAAGCCTGCTGGTCTCGCTCGATCTGGAGGCGCCTGACGCAGACCAGTTAAATGCCATTTTTCGCGCGGCACATTCTATTAAAGGGGGTAGCAGCACCTTCGGTTTTACCGACATGGCTGAAGTGACGCATATTCTGGAAACACTACTGGACCGTATCAGAAAAAATGAAATCGCCATTACACGCGAAATGGTGGATGCTTTCCTGGAAGCAGGTGATGTACTGCACGGGTTACTGGAAGCGCACCAGAATGGGAACATTGCCGACGAGTCAGCATCGATTTCAGTCTGTGCCAAATTGAAGCGATTATCCGGCAACCACGCTGAAACCAGCAATCAAAAAGAAAATGACGCGCCAAGAGTGCCGCAACGCCTCTCTTCCCACAAAGCCCCGGGCAATCCGCGACCTGCAAAAACAGGGGCAGCGGCCACAGCACAAAGCCCTTCCGTGCAACATGTATACCAGATTGAGTTTGCAAAAACACGCACGGCGTTTCCCAGCAAAGCACATCTCGATAACCTGATAGAAGATTTGGGCAATCTTGGCAAGATTAAAAATAAAAAGATAACCGCCAATACCGTGGCGCTATCCTTGTCCACGTATGCCTCCGAAGCGGATTTGCGGGAGATTTTTTCGTTCTTCCTGAAACCGAAACAGCTGAAAATCAAGCGTACAGGCGATGCGGCGCGCGGCAGATCGACTGCTGACCAAGAATACGGTTTCTTCGATAAACCCGATGCGATCAGATCGGATGTGGAAAATGAGCAGGGTTACGGCTTTTTCAAAGAACCCGACGCGATCAGGTCGGATGTAGAGAACCTGCAGGGCTACGGATTCTTCAAAGAGCCCGATGCAATCAGGTCGGACACGGAAAATATGCTGGGATACGGTTTTTTCGATGAGACAAGAAAACAACCATTGCCGCCCATGCCAGAAGCGGCCAATCAGCAGGAAGAAATTACCCCGCATCGCCGCGCAGAAGATATTGTCCCATTGCGCCGCGCTACTGACAATCCGGCGACTGCTTTCGGGGGTGATACCTCCATCCGCGTCGGTGTTAGCAAAGTCGACAAAATGATCAACCTGGTAGGCGAGCTGGTGATAACCCAAGCCATGCTGGCTGAAACCGTATCCAGCATGGATCAGGTATTGCACGAGCGCCTCGTCAACGAGCTTGCGCAACTCGAGCGCAACACGCGCGACTTGCAGGACTCTGTCATGTCGGTGCGCATGATGCCGATCAATTTCGTGTTCAGCCGCTTCCAGCGCGTAGTGCGCGACAGCGCGGTCAAACTCAACAAAAAGGTGCAACTTAAAATCATTGGTGAGGGCACCGAGCTGGACAAGGGGCTGATTGAAAAAATCAGCGACCCGCTCAACCACATGGTGCGCAATAGCCTGGATCACGGCATCGAATTGCCGGAAACGCGTATTGCCAGGGGAAAAGACCCGCAGGGCACTATTACTCTGCGTGCCGCGCATCAAGGAGGCAATATAGTCATCGAGGTGTCCGATGACGGAGCGGGTTTGAATCGGGAATGGATACTCGCCACAGCCAGAAAAAAGGGCATGCAAGTCAGTGATGGCATGAGCGATAACGAAGTATGGCAACTGATTTATGCACCCGGTTTTTCCACCGCTACCATCGTTTCAGATGTTTCCGGGCGCGGCGTCGGCATGGATGTGGTCAAGAAAAATATCGAAAGCATCGGTGGCCGTGTAGAGGTTGTCTCGCATTTCGGGCTGGGTTGTACCATTACCGTCCGTCTGCCTCTGACGCTGGCAATCCTGGACGGAATGTCCATCGCTGTGGGTGACCAGATTTACATTATCCCGCTCAGCTTTATCATCGAGTCCTTCCAGCCGAAGGCAGGCGACATCAATGGGATCAGCGGAAAACAAGGGCAAGTGGTACATGTACGCGGAGAATATCTGCCTGTGATCGAACTACATAAAATTTTCAACATCCAGACCAAAATCACTGATCCTACCGAAGGTATGCTGGTTATGCTGGAAACAGAAGGCAAGAAAGTTGCATTGTTCGTGGATGAATTGGTAGGCCAGCATCAAGTTGTAATCAAGAGCCTGGAAACCAACTACCGCAAAGTGGATGGCGTATCAGGCGCCACGATCATGGGAGATGGACGTGTTGCCATGATTATGGACGTGGGCGCGCTCGTTAAGCTGGCGCAACAATGAGGGGATGTATATCTCCCGATTCTTTTTTCAGGCTTAAGCATTACTTTGTAATGAGTAATTTAATTATGCAAGCACCCGCTCTGCCGGGGTTCACAAGTGTTTGACCTGTGCGGCGGTCGTGCAAGGCAAAGTTAAAATTTAGCGACATTATTTCCTTACACTGAGAGGTGGAAGGAGTGCAAACCAGCCGTCGGCTTTGCTGGTGGTAATTTAACTTATTGGGGGAAGTCATGAAATTTTTCAATGAACTGAAGTTGAGAACAAGATTGATAATGATTATTCTTTTACCAATAATGTGCTTCATATACTTTTCGATTGATAGCATCCTTGAAAAGAATTCCGTTTCCGTTGAAATGGAGAAGCTGGAGGTTCTGGCCGATGTATCAGTCAAGATCGGTAATCTCGCCCACGAATTGCAAAAAGAACGAGGTATGACAGCGGGTTTTCTGAATAGCAAGGGAGTCAAGTTTGCCAGCGAATTACCTGTACAACGTAATGAAGCGGACAAGAGAAACGATGAGCTAAAACTGAAAATAAATGAGCTCAATTTAAGCCAGTTTGGCACCTCTATGAAGCATACTATTTCCGATGCGGTTAATAGTTTGGATGAGCTCACTGCTAAACGTAATGCTGTCTCTGCTCAGGCAACGACTTCCCAGGAAGCAATCGGCTATTACACCAAAGTAATCGGTAAGTTGATCGATGTTCCGAATCGGGCGCCAACTCTTAGTGGCGATATCGAAACATTGCGGCATTCTTCCGCATATGCGTCCATGTTGATGGCCAAGGAACGCACCGGCCGGGAGCGTGCGGTGCTTACGGGTGTATTTGCAGCCGACAAATTTTCAATGGAAAATATTGCAAGCTTTATTTCAAACCGCGCTGAACAGGCAGCCCATGAGGAAGCATTTGAGACTTACGCCCTTGATGAGCAAAAGCAGTTCTATAAAAACAAAGTCAGCGGGCAGGCAGTAGATGAAGTGTCGCGAATCGAAAAGACCGCATTGGAAAAAGCACGGGATAACAGCTTGGGCATCGACAGCGGGCACTGGTTTAATGTGATGACCGAGAAGATAAACCTGCAAAAGGAAGTCGAAAATAAACTGGCAGACGATTTACTTAAGGTCACCAAAAAGCATAAGAACGAAGCGCATACCTTGATGTATGTATATCTCGCAGCCTCGATTGCGGGATTGCTGATAACGCTATTCTTCGCCCAGTATATGATTCGTTTGCTGTTGAACCAGATCGGCGGAGAGCCGGATTATGCTGCATCGATTGTGAAGCGTATTGCTACCGGTGATCTCACTGTTGCGGTCGAGACCAAGTCAGGCGACAAGTCGAGCCTGCTGTTTGCGATGAAACACATGAGTCAAAGCCTCACCGGTATCGTCAGCGATGTGCGCAGCTCAACCGAATCTATTACCACCGCATCACATGAAATCGCGTCGGGCAACGCCGATCTGTCGCAGCGCACCGAAGAACAAGCCTCCAGTCTGGAAGAAACAGCCTCCAGCATGGAAGAACTCACCTCCACTGTGAAGCAGAATGCCGAGAACGCCAGGCAAGCCAACCAACTGGCCAACAATGCTTCGGATATTGCGGTTAAAGGCGGCCATGTCGTTGGCGACGTGGTGCATACCATGGCATCGATCAGCGACAGCTCGAAGAAGATTGTGGACATTATCTCGGTGATTGACAGCATTGCCTTCCAGACCAATATTCTTGCCCTGAATGCAGCCGTGGAAGCAGCGCGCGCCGGTGAGCAGGGACGCGGCTTTGCAGTGGTAGCAGGCGAAGTGCGCAACCTGGCGCAACGTTCTGCCGCCGCTGCCAAGGAAATCAAGAGCCTGATAGACGATTCGGTAAGCAAAGTGGATGTGGGCTCCAAACAAGTTGACCAGGCCGGCGAGACCATTAACGAGATCGTTAATGCGGTTAAACGCGTCACCGACATCATGGCCGAGATCTCAGCTGCTTCCAACGAACAGAGTGCTGGGATCGAGCAAGTTAATCAGGCGATCACACAGATGGATGAAGTGACCCAACAGAACGCCGCGCTGGTGGAAGAAGCCGCTGCTGCCGCCGAATCATTGGAAGAGCAAGCGCTCAATTTGAAAGCGGCGATGAGTATATTCAAGCTGGATGAAATTGAAGGCACACGAACAGTCGCTGCCAAACCTGCAACTTCGCAACACGCTGTAACCGCGATTGCACCAGTCAAAGATCGCAAGCTTGCCATAGCCAGGGAAGATGAGGACGACTGGAAGGTCTTTTAACCTCGCTATATTGTTTCAGCACAAGTAAAATGATATCTCGTGAATTTAGTTGAATGTCTTGGGTTGATGACATGGGCGAAACAAATAACACCGTAGAAAAATCACTGGTGTTCGATCCAACACCCAGCTCTTCGCAACAAAAATTCGTTTGGGCAACTGTTGGGCAGGATGGAAATCACTGAATTATTATGTGTAGATTTGAAGTTTTTTAGACAACACCCCGCAGCAGGCTGCGGGGTTTTTTTATGCAATTTGGGATGCCATGAGTTCTAACCTTCAGTCTGTCGATGGCCATGATCGCGAGTTTGTATTCACCAAGGAAAATTTTGAGCGTATATGCCGGCTAATCTATGAGCATGCAGGCATCTCGCTCAAGTCATCCAAGCAGCATATGGTGTATAGCCGCTTGGCGCGCCGCCTGAGAGTAAATGGATTGGATAATTTCAAGGATTATCTGGCGCTGCTGGAAAGCGGGAATGAGGATGAATGGGAGGCCTTCGTCAATTCGCTTACCACTAATCTGACATCGTTTTTTCGTGAGCCGCACCATTTCCCGATACTGGCTGAGCATGTCATCAAACAAAAAGGACAGCATCCTGTCTCATTGTGGTGTGCGGCAGCGTCTTCGGGCGAAGAGCCGTACTCAATTGCCATGACTATGGTAGATGCCTTTGGCAGTTTTGCGCCGCCAGTTACCATCGTTGCTTCTGATCTGGACACCAATGTGCTCGCCAAAGCAGAAGCGGGCGTTTATCCGATAGAGCGTATAGAAAAGCTTTCTGAGGCTGTAGTAAAGCGTTTTTTTCTCAAAGGTACGGGAGCGCAGGCAGGTTTTGTGCGAGTCAGGCCGGAGTTGCGCGCCATGATTACATTCCGGCAGGTGAATTTGCTCAGTCATGACTGGCAGATACGCGGCCCTCTGGATGTGATTTTCTGTCGCAACGTAATGATTTACTTTGACAAAGAAACGCAACTCAAAATATTGCAACGATTTGCGCCATTGCTGCATCCAGACGGATTGGTCTTCGCGGGGCATTCGGAAAGTTTCCATAATGCCGCGCACTTGTTCAGATTGCGCGGTAAAACAGTCTATGAATTGGTAAAATCAAAACCTCGCGAACTTCAACATGCCAAATAATTTATCGCCTTAGTAATTGGGCGGGAAGGGTTTTTCAGGTATGACCGAGCATGGCTTTGAAGAAGTTCTATCGCCGCACCTGTATTTTGACAGGGAGCATAATATCGAGGCGGCCAAGATATTACCCGGCGAATATTATGCAACTGGGCGGGATATGGTGCTGGTCACCGTGCTTGGCTCCTGTGTTTGCGCTTGCATACGTGACAGAACCAGCGGAATCGGCGGCATGAACCACTTCATGTTGCCGGAAAGCGGGCAGGATCGTAGCAATCCGCTCGGCGAATCGGCGCGTTATGGCACTTACGCCATGGAAATACTGATCAACCAGCTGCTCAAGATGGGTGCGAAACGCAGCAATTTCGAAGCGAAAGTGTTTGGCGGCGCTTCGGTGTTGCGTGGTTTCACCGTCAATAATGTAGGCGAACGTAATGCGGAATTCGTGCAGCAGTTCCTCAAGACGGAAAAAATTACAATCGCCGCACAGGACCTGCTCAATATTTTTCCGCGCAAGGTATATTACTTTCCCGCTACCGGGTTGGTGAGAGTGAAGAACCTTAAACAGGTGCATAACGATACGATCATCAGCCGCGAAGCTGAATACAATACACGCCTGCATTATTCCAAGCTGGAAGGAGACGTGGAGTTGTTTGGTTGATCGGGGCGATTGCGACAGAGTTTCAAGCTGGTTTATCAGAGTATAAGCAAACATGAAAAGTCATAAAATCAAGGTGCTGGTGATTGATGACTCCGCGCTGATTCGTAGCGTGATGAAAGAGATTATCAACCGCGAAAAAGATATGGAGTGCGTAGGTGCGGCTCCTGATCCGCTGGTCGCGCGCGAGATGATCAAGGCGCTCAATCCGGATGTGCTGACACTGGACGTGGAAATGCCCAAGATGGACGGGCTGGATTTTCTGGAAAGGTTGATGCGCCTTCGTCCAATGCCGGTATTGATGGTTTCAACGCTGACGGAACGAGGC
>JACREA010000040.1 GCA_016218465.1 Nitrosomonadales bacterium
TCACCATCGCGCCTGATGCCCATGCTATCCAGAATTACCGGTTTTTGATCCAGGCGAAGATATTGCTCCGGATTGAGCAGCACAGCTGCAAAATCCTCTGTGTAATTGCTCAATTCCAGCGAGCTGATGGTGGACTGTATGCTATTTAACGTCCTGGCCAACTCTTCTTCCAGAGCTGGTCTTTCCTGGGCATTCGCCGTACGCAAACGCCCCATCAGCAAATCCTTCTCAAGCAGCAGTGACTGCTTGCCCTGTTTGCGCCCCTCCACCCGCTTTTTCACGTTGCCCACCAGACTGTCAAAGAAACTTGAGGCAACCAGATCCCTTGCCTGCTGTTCACTGAGCGCCGGATTTTCCAGCGTGTGACTAGTGAAATAGACTACTTTTTGAACCACATCCCGCTGTATCGTTTGTCCGGACAGCTCCATCCCCACCATGGACTTTTCAAAGCGCCGCATACCCATTAAAGCGTATAACTCATCAATGGCGGGAAGGTCGCGAAGATAATCCTGCAAGGCCAGACTGGAACAGATCGCCTCCGGGACGGAATCTATAGACGGGAATATGACGTGAACAAAGGCATCCTTCGCGTAGGACTCGCGGTCAACCACCACGGGGCCGGGCACGCTGGCCGCAAGACTGTGGGCATACTCCAACGCGTTAGCGACGGGCTTGCGGAAATTTTCAGGATAGCCGCTTAACTGCTTCAGCAGCGGCTCAACACTGGAAACAGCCCGTTCGATGGCGGCTTGCAACTCGGGGGTAACCTTCTTGCTTCCATGATCGAATAAGTGCCTGAACATGCCTATTTTCTCTCCATCGAAATGGCAATAGCCTGCTGGACGGCTATTTGACGCCAGTGAATCGCCAAAGCAACTAATATTTTCAACCAATATTTTCTTGATGAAACTCATATCAATCATGGATAATGGCATACCAAGTTAATCGGGTATACCCGACCTGGTACTTAGATATCAATCTACAGCGCATATTGTGCGACATTTTTACCTCACACTTAATACAAATACCGATATGAAAACTATTAAAGAATTTATGGCAGCCGGCCATACGGCCTGTGACAACGAATTTGCGCGCGCAGAGGAAGCTGCCCTTGCCAACAACTGGAGCGTCGCCGAAACCGCATTTACTACCTTCCAATCTGCCATGTCACATCATTTCAAGATGGAAGAAGAGGTTCTTTTCCCCACATTGAAATCTTCCGGCGGCCCTGCCGGTCCGGTGCATGTCATGCTGATGGAGCACGCTCAGATAAAGGAGCTTCTCAAGCAAATGGCAGAAGCGGTAGCTCAAAAAGATGCTCAGCGTTATGGCGGCCTTTCCGAAACCCTGCTCATCGTGATGCAGCAGCATAATTACAAAGAAGAGAACATCCTCTACAGCATGGCGGATGACATTCTGGCACAGGAACGTGAAGCTCTGATCGAGCGTATGCAGGCCGTTTGACCGCTATGGGAGCCTCTAAAAATTCAGAGTTCGCCCAAATGCAAGGCGCGGAAAAAATTTCGCAGCGCCACATATATTTGATATGTAAGCAAGAAATTTTTTATGCAACGCAGCAGTTGGGATGAAATGTGGATTTTTAGGGGCTCACATATGCAGGAACTAGACGTACGCGGTCTACCTCCGCCGGAGCCTTTCGAAAATATTATGCACGTTCTGCAGAACCTCCCCGCTGAAGAAACGCTTCAAGTGCTGATCCACCGCGAACCCTTCCCGCTCTATGATGCGTTGCGCAGCAGTGGCTATGCATGGCAGACCACTGCTCTTGCTGACGGCAGCTTTAAAGTCCTGATCACCCGCGTCACATGAAAATTGCCTCGCTCAGCCCCGATCAGGCTCCGCCGATTGGCGTACCTTTACGCTTCTTCGCGGTAGCGCCGGTATTTCTGGTACTGGCCGCGCTGCTGCTAACAATTGGCGACGGCAACCCGTTTGCGAACACCCATTCACCCGCGCTACTCGCCGCCACACACTGCATCACGCTGGGATTCATGGCGATGGTCATGCTGGGTGCGATCCAGCAGGTGGTGCCGGTGCTAATCGGCAGTCAGATGCCCGCACCCCGGCTGGTAGCCTGGCTCACGATGCTGCCCCTGATGGGCGGGGCGCTGCTCTTGACCACCGGTTTTGCTTTGAGCAAACCGGAGCTGCTCAATCTTTCATGGCCGCTGCTGGGACTGGCTTTTCTGGTATTCATCGGCGCCAGCCTGTTCAGCCTGGCGCGCGCCACAGCAAAAAACCCGACCAGGACCGCCATACTGCTGTCTATCCTCTCGCTCGCCGGCGCCGTTACGCTCGGCATGCTGATGGCCAGGGGCTATGCTGCTGGCTTGTCCATTCCCTACGCCAGGCTGGCAACAGCCCATATCAGCCTTGCATTGGGCGGAGGCGTGATGTTGCTGATTGTCGGCGTGTCTTACCAGGTTGTGCCGATGTTCCAGCTTACCCCCAATTATCCGAAATGGCTGACCACCTATTTATCGCCCGCGATTTTTGGCGCCCTGCTATTGAGCTTGATACCGCTTACATTCGAGTCTGCGCCACGCTGGCCAGGACTCATTGCGGAAATCATTTTCTGGATATTGACTTCAGGCTATGCGGTAATCACGCTCAAACTGCAAAGCCAGCGCCGCCGCCGTGTACCGGATGCCACGCTGAGTTTTTTCCGGCTGGGCATGATCGCTTTGCTCGTCGCCGCATCATTTTCGCTGGGATCATTGCTCCCAACTGCATACAGCGATCACCTCAGGATGCTTTCCGTCCTGACTTTCCTGCTGGGTTTCGCGATGTCCGTTATTCAGGGAATGTTATACAAAATAATTCCCTTCCTGGTCTGGTTCCACCTGTTTCGCGGCGGTGTAAACGCAATAAAGGTCGGCATTCCAAACATGAAGGAAATTATTCCCGAACGCTGGATGTGGTGGCACTTAAAGCTGCATGGCGGCACTTTGCTGGCGGCGCTGTTGGCAACCCGGCTGGATATGGCGGCATGGCTGGTCATGCTCGGGCTGCTGTTGCAAGGAATATTGCTGGGTTGCGCCAACTTCGCCGGCATCTCGGTTTACCGGCGCACATACCGGCGAATCGAACAGGCATCAACATGAATTTCTTTCTACTCAAAACCATCCACGTCTCCAGTGCAACTATCAGTATCACACTGTTCTTTTTGCGCGGCATCTTGAGCCTGAATGGCTCACCCATCATGCAGCAACGCTGGATCAAGACTGTGCCACACTTTGTGGACACGGTGCTGCTCGCCAGCGCGTTTGGGCTGGCTTACACCATAGGGCAATATCCTTTCGTGGATACGTGGCTGACCGCCAAATTTTTCGCCCTGATACTGCATATCATTCTGGGTTCTGTCGCAATAAAGCATGGCAAGACCAGGACTATACGCATTTCCGCATGGTTGGCCGCACTGGTTGTGTTCGCCTATATCGTAATGGTCGCCATGACTCACGATCCTTTGCCGTTCTTTAATTAGGATTTTCAGGGCATCAAGCCACTGCAATCAATATCATGCAGCTTGATTCTGCACTGCCTGCCCTCATATACTGAATGCCGCAAGAAGGGAGGTTGCCATGTCTGCCATCCGCACCCCTGCCGTCGCAGGCCTTTTCTATCCCGCCGATCCCCGGCAGCTTGCTCACGACGTGCAACAGATGCTGTCAATGGCACGCCCGCATGACCTGATCCCCAAAGCCCTGATCGTTCCTCACGCCGGTTACGTCTATTCCGGCCCGATCGCGGCGACCGCATATTCCACACTGCAACTGATCTCGGCACGCATCCGCCGCGTTGTGCTGCTCGGCCCCACCCATCGTGTCGCGGTGCGGGGCTTGGCGCTGCCCGGTGTGGAAGCCTTCGATACGCCGCTGGGGCGGGTCATGCTGGATAAGGCGGCGGCGAGCAGCATCGCACATCTGCCGCAGGTAACCGTCAGCGCGCAGGCGCATATTCTGGAACATTCGCTGGAAGTGCAACTGCCGTTCCTGCAAAGCGTACTGCCGGATTTCACGCTGCTGCCACTGGCAGTCGGCATGGCGACGCCCGAAGAAGTGGCGGAGGTGCTGGAAGCACTGTGGGGCGGCGAGGAGACGCTGATCGTGATCAGCTCCGACCTGTCGCACTACCTGCCCTACGCTGCCGCGCAGCGCGTGGATAATGACACCGTGCAAGCCATCCTCAAGCTGCGCCAGCCTATCGAACACGACCACGCCTGCGGCGGCACGCCGATCAGCGGTCTGATCGTCGCGGCGCGCCGGCACCGCCTCACGCCTCATTTGCTCGATCTGCGAAACTCCGGGGACACTGCGGGGTCTCATGACCGAGTAGTGGGCTATGCCGCCCTCGCCTTTACCGAGGAAATGAAACATGAACACTGAACACGGAAAGATATTGCTGCCGATTGCACGCGCTGCGATTTCGCGCGCCTTGGGCGTGCCCCGTGCAGCGGATGAAACTGCGCCCTGGCTGACCGGCCACGGCGCATGCTTTGTTACGCTCACGCAAGACGGCGAGCTGCGCGGCTGCATCGGCACGCTGCAAGCGCACCGGCCATTGCTCGCCGATGTCAAAAGCAATGCTGTGTCCGCCGCCATACACGATCCGCGTTTTATGCCGTTGAGCGCCGGGGAACTCGATATCACCACGGTCGAAATCTCGCTGCTTTCTCAGACAACCGCGATGGATATTCGGGACGAAGCCGATGCGCTGGCGCAAATGCGCCCCAACGTGGACGGCATCGTGTTCGAATATGGACGCTATCGCAGCACCTTCCTGCCGCAAGTATGGGAAGACCTCACGCAACCGCGCGAATTCCTCGCGATGCTCAGGCGCAAGGCCGGGCTGCCCGAAGACTTCTGGGAAGAAGGCGTGAAGTTGTCGCGCTATACCGTGACCAAATGGAGCGAGGGGTACTGACCCCGGGGAATATTGAAATGGACGAACCGATCAGCAGTGCCGAACAATATCCGGCCAAATATTGGCACTTGCTGGATGACGGGCGCATCCAGTGCGA
>JACREA010000041.1 GCA_016218465.1 Nitrosomonadales bacterium
ACGCTGGCGTATTTTTTTATCGGCTACTGTATCGCTTATGGCGTCAATTTTTTTGGCGATGCAGCACAGTTGGCACAGAAGAACGGCTATGAACTGGTAAAGTTTTTCTTTTTGCTGACTTTCGCTGCTGCTATTCCCGCCATCGTTTCCGGCGGCGTAGCCGAACGTGC
Source organism: Nitrosomonadales bacterium (assembly GCA_016218465.1). Classification (GTDB taxonomy): domain Bacteria; phylum Pseudomonadota; class Gammaproteobacteria; order Burkholderiales; family Gallionellaceae; genus Gallionella. The sequence continues at coordinate 171 of JACREA010000041.1, forward strand.
GCGGTTCAACCCGATGCTTGCAGCTACCTTCGTGCTGGTCGGCTTCATTTATCCTTTCTTCGAGGGTATTGCATGGAACCACAGATATGGCATTCAGGAGTGGCTGCATGCGGCATTTGGCGCAGAGTTCCACGACTTCGCCGGTTCCGTGGTGGTGCATGCGATGGGCGGATGGATAGGGTTGGCGGCAGTGTTGTTGCTTGGAGCAAGGCGGGGCCGCTACAGCAAGGAAGGGCGTCTCTCGGCGCATCCACCTTCCAGCATCCCGTTCCTCGCGTTAGGTGCGTGGGTACTTACGGTGGGCTGGTTCGGCTTCAACGTTATGTCGGCGCAAACCATCAATAACATCAGCGGGCTGGTCGCAGTGAACTCATTGATGGCAATGGTGGGCGGCACGCTGGCCGCGCTGTGGACAGGCAAGAACGACCCGGGATTTGTGCATAACGGACCGCTGGCCGGACTGGTGGCGGTATGCGCCGGCTCTGATCTGATGCACCCGATGGGCGCGCTGGTGGTCGGCGGTGTGGCCGGTGGCCTGTTTGTGTGGATGTTTACTCTTACTCAAAATCGCTGGAAGATCGACGATGTTCTCGGCGTGTGGCCGCTGCATGGCCTGTGCGGCGCTTGGGGCGGCATTGCTGCCGGTATTTTCGGCCTCAAAGCGTTCGGCGGTATCGGCGGCGTAAGCTTCATGTCGCAACTATGCGGCACGCTGCTCGGCGTGACGGTCGCTTTTGCGGGCGGCTATATGGTGTATGGTGCGGTGAAGAAGCTGGTAGGCATCCGGCTGGAAGCGGAAGAGGAATTCAACGGTGCTGACTTGAGCATCCACAAGATTTCTGCGACGCCTGAAAGAGAATCGGGCTGGTAGATTAACAAAGCCTGCAAACTCAAAGGGCAAGCCTTCCGGCCTGCCCTTTTTTCTTTGGGGGTGACCCGGACGTCAATCTTTAATTGCCTCTATCGGAGATGAAATCTTTACCTCGTCGCTTACCGCCGGGACGAATTTGGTCATGCCGAATTCCGAACGTTTCAGGGTGGCGCTGATTTCCGCACCGCAGGTTTGTTTCTTGTTCATCGGGTGCGGCGCGCAGCGGAAGTTGCTTACGGTGAGCGTCAGCGGTTTGGTTACGCCGAGCAGGGTAAAGTGCCCCTCGGCGGCTACGACCCTGTCACCGTCGAACATCAGGTTGTTCGAGGTGAAGCGCATCATGGGGAAAAACTTGACATTGAAAAAATCCTCCGACTTCATGTGTTCGTCCCACTTGGCAAAGCCCATATCGAGCGAGTCTGTTCCAATGACCAGGTCTACACTGCCTTTTTGGGCTGCGGTGTCGATGGTGATTTTGCCGCTGGTATTGTTGAACCGGCCACGCTGGGTCGAGAAGCCCAAGTGGTTCACTTCGAACATCGGCCATGTGTGGGTATGATCAATGGTGTAGCTTTCGGCAGCGTATACAGGCGCAGCGATCACGCTGGCCAAGGCGATTGCGATGATGCTGGAGATGTTCTTGTTCATTGCTTCCTCCTTCAGTGGTTGTTGAAAAATGCGTTTATTTCTTTGCTGCAACGGTAAAACTAAAGCGTATTTGCACTTCATCGGCGACCACGCTGGTGTCACCCCAGATGCCCGATCCGATGTTGAAATCGAGACGCTTGAGCGGGAATGCGCCCTCGATAAGCAGCACGCCGCCAGCTTGCCTCAGGGTAAAAGGAGCCTTGGCATCCAGCGCCTTGCCTTTGATGGTCAACTTGCCGGTAACCTGATACTGTCCCTTGCCTGTACTGTTGATGCTTTCGGAAGTGAAGCTGGCAATGGGGTTGTTTTTTGAGTCGAACCAAGCTTTGCCAGCCACTTCTTCATCGGCATCAGTGTTGCCGGTATCGATGCTGGCAAGGTCGAGCTCGATACGCGCCTTGCCGGTTTCCGGCTTTGTGGGGTCAACCGAAATCTGCGCAGTAAATTTCCTGAAACTGCCTTCAACCGGAACGTTCATTTGCTTCGAGACAAAGGTGATGCTGCTTTGCTGCGGGAGCAGCACGGAAAACTCTGTACCGGCTGCCAGCGATGCAACGAATAGCAGCGGAACGACCAGTAAACGAATCATGATTTGTTCCTGAGAAACGGCAACATCCGCGCCAGCGTGTCGTCGTGTTCGATGAATTGATGTTTGAGCGCACCGCCAATATGGGCAAGCACCAAGCCGAACAACAGGAAATTGAGGCTTTCATGCACTGCCTTGAGTGAGTCACCCAGTTCCTTGTTCTTGGAAACCAGATCGGGCAGGGGCAGCAAGCCGAACCATACTGTCTGGACGCCCTTGGCGGAGCTCATCAGCCAGCCGCTCAGGGGTATCGCGAGTATCAGCACGTACAGCAGGTAATGCACAGTGTGCGCCGCAAACTTTTCCCACTGCGGCATCGCGTCGAGGAGCGGCGGTGGACGGTGCGTGGTGCGCCAGGATATGCGCGTCAAGGCAAGCAGGAAGATCGTGACGCCGATCCACTTGTGGTAACTATACAGCCTGAGCTTGTCCGGTGAGAGCGGCAGGTCGTGCATGTACGCACCCAGCGGGAAGGCCGTGAAAATGAGAAAGGCTATGATCCAGTGCAGTGTGATGGCGGTGCGGGTGTAGCGATCTGTCATGGTGTTTTTCCCGGTTGAGATTGAATTGCCATGCCATTCCAGTTGGGTAAGCCTAGCGGTATTTCAGGTGCATGACAAGAGGGAAACTTATCTCAGGATGTTATGTCGTATTGCACGCTTGAAAAATTGGGGAGTCGCCCCATGTATCCAGCCAGGCGACGCAGGATGCTAAACTGCGCGCCGTATTTTTGATGATGGAGACAACAGCATGAAACGAATTTTCTTGTTCATTTTGACCAATCTGGCGGTAGTGTTTGTGATCAACATCACGCTGCGCATACTCGGCGTGGATCGCTGGCTGTCCCAGACAGGCGGCATTAATTTCAATGCGCTGTTGGTCATGTCTCTGGTGATCGGCTTCTCAGGTTCGCTGATCTCGCTGGCGATGTCCAAGTGGTCGGCCAAGCGCATGGTCGGTGCGCATGTCATTGAAACACCGGTTGACCCTACAGAGCGCTGGCTGGCGGACACGGTGCGCAAGCAAGCGCAAGTGGCGGGCATTGGCATGCCGGAAGTAGCGATTTACGACGCGCCTGACGTGAATGCGTTTGCCACCGGATGGAACCGCGACGACGCGCTGGTGGCGGTGAGCACAGGGCTGCTGCACAGCATGAGCCGCGACGAAGCCGAGGCGGTGCTGGCGCATGAAATCAGCCACGTCGCGAATGGTGACATGGTGACGCTGGCGCTGATCCAGGGAGTGGTGAATACCTTCGTGATATTTTTCTCCAAGCTGTTCGGCTATTTCGTTGATCGAGTGCTGCTCAAAAATGACGAGCGTAACGGCCTCGGCATGGGTGCGTTTGCTGCCGAAATTGTCGCGCAACTGGTTCTGGGCGTGCTGGCAAGCGTTATCGTGATGTGGTTCTCTCGCCAGCGTGAATTCCGCGCCGATGCGGGAGGCGCCAATCTGGCGGGGCGCAATAAAATGATCGCCGCGCTGGAACGATTGAAGGTCAATCATGAACAAACTGCATTGCCGGAAAAAATCGCTGCATTCGGAATTTCCGGTGGCCACGGATTCGCAAGATTGTTTATGACCCATCCCCCGCTGGATGAGCGGATTGAAGCGTTGCGTAGCGGGATTTAACATCTTATTGAAACAGTAGAAACGACAAGGCCTGCAATTGCAGGCCTTGATAGTTTTGAGCGGCAGATTTTCTGTGGTTCGCTGCTGAAGAGTCAGCGTAGAGTCACCACATTACTCGTAGTCATCGTATCTTTCGCGAGGCGGATTGCCGTCGTACACCAGGCTTCTTCGATGGAGCAGGTAAGTGTCGCGCATGAATTCGTAGCGATCTATCACGGCCTCATCCAGCACTTTTTCCTGGTCCAGCAGGGTGGAGCGCCGATGAATGCCGCTGGCCAGATAATACTGGTTGCGGGTGGGTATGTGTTTTACGCGGCCAGGAATGCTTGGTCCGGTATCCACATAGAGTCCGGTTGCATCGCGCAACGTGCTTGGGCCGAGGAAAGGCAGCACCAGATACGGACCGTTGCCCACGCCCCAATAACCGAGGGTTTGACCGAAATCTTCGTGGTGTTTTTCCAGTCTGGATGCGACATCGAACAGCCCCAAAATGCCAAATGTGCTGTTGAATAAAAATCGTGACCCATCTGATGCGGCTTGGGCAAATTTGAATTGCAACAAATCGTTGATGGTAACTACGGCATCGTCGATATTGGAGATGAAATTGCCCGCCATGATTTTGGCCGGGACTGGCATTACTTTGTCATAGGCTTGCGCGACCGGTTTGACCACGGCTTTGTCCACGGTGTCGTTGAACCGGTAAACGCTGCGGTTGAGCGGTTCGAGCGGGTCGCTCGGATTACGCGCACTGGTGCAGCCGGTCAGGAGTAGAAAGAAGGTCAGTTGGCCTGCAATCAGCAACGCGGGACGAATTCGATCCATTGTTATTGTGTGGGGCGGATAGCGAAACTGAATTATAGGAGAAATAGTGGCCGGAGCAAGGTGTCTAGCCCATTCGCACAGGCGGCTGGAGGTCGCCGATGTGGAGCCGGAAAGCACCGGTCTTGCGATCGGCAAAGTAGTGTTGCAGCGTGTAGCGCACCGGACGAAACGCCATGGTGTCCCATGGAATATCCTGTTCGGAAAACAGTTGCACTTCCAGGCTTTCCACGCCGGGCGAGAAATCGAGATTCAGCAGTTTGGCGCGGAACAGCAGATGCACCTGATTGATGTACGGCAGGTTGTAAAGGGAATACAGCTCGCCAATATCTACCTGTGCATTGGCTTCTTCCAGCGTTTCGCGCGCAGCCGCTTCGATGGTGGTTTCACCGTTTTCCATAAAACCGGCAGGCAAAGTCCATAGCCCGAGACGCGGTTCGATGGCGCGGCGGCACAGCAGGACTTTGTCCTGCCATACAGGAATGGCGCCGACGATCAGTTTGGGATTCTGATAATGCACTTCCCCGCAAGCGGTACACACATAGCGTGTGCGGTTGTCATTTGGTAGCTGGCGCAACTCAACCGGGGCTCCGCATAGGCTGCAATATTTCATTTTGGAAGGCTGTTGCGAAATATAATCATTCTCCGGGCAGCTACCTTGATAACCCGCGGTTCTTATTCACAGCAGCGGTCTCGGGGAAGTTTTTGTCGAGTACGCGCTGCGCATCGTCACGCAGCTCTTTCATGCCCAAGGCATCATATCCTTTCACCAGTATCAGCAGGGCATCGTGAATTGCGGGTGAATTCGGATACTGTGTCAGTACTTCCTTGGCGCGGTTTACCGCAGAGATGTGGGCGCCGCGCCGCAAGTAATAACTGGCGACATGGATTTCATAATTGGCCAGCGCATTGATCAGATATTGCATGCGCACTCTGGAATCAGGTGCGTATTTGCTGTTTGGAAAACGTGTTACCAGGTCTTTAAAGGCGGCAAATGAATCCTGTGCCGCCTTGGGGTCGCGCTCGGTTGGGTCTTGTCCTCCGAGCGAATCCAGCAGGTTTCTTTCGCCATGGAAATTGGCCAAGCCTTTTACATAGTAGGCATAGTCCACATTTGGGCTATTCGGATACTGCTTGATGAAGCGTTCGGCAGCGGAAATGGCGGATTCCGGCTCATTCTGCCGGTAATATGCATAAGCGACTTCGAGCAGCGCCTGCTGCGCGTAGCGCCCGTAGGGGAAACGTGATTGCAGCGATTCAAACTTTTTGATGGCCGTCTCATAGCTTTCCTTGTCGAGGCTTTCTTTGGCAACTTTATACATTTCCTCTGCGGAAAGCGATTTGTCCAAATTGTCGGCATCCGGCAGGGAGCTGCAAGCGGTTAACGTAAGCAGCAGGAATAAGGCTAAACTATGGCGCATGGCAAATCCAAATAATAATTTAGAGAATTATAACACCCACCGGGTGCGAGAACTTCTGAGAAGCGAAGTTGGTCATGAAAAGCTTACAGGAACCTGAAAAACTGCCTGCATTTTATGAATCCGCAGCTCCTCTTGCGCAGGATGTGCTGCAGTTTGACGTTCCCGATGATCATGCGGGGCTGCGTCTCGACCAGGCTCTCGCAAAATTGTTGCCGGAGTATTCGCGCAGCCGCCTGCAAGAGTGGATCGCACAGCAATTGGTTAAAGTGGATGGCGAATTTGCCACGGCCAAACAGAAAGTATGGGGTGGCGAGAAACTTGTGGTGCTGCCGCAAGCGCATCCCGCAGAGCAACCGTATCAGGCAGAGGATATCGGGCTCGACATAATCTACGAGGACGATGCCTTGCTGGTGATCAACAAGCCGGTAGGGTTGGTAGTGCATCCTGGCAGTGGCAACTGGGAAGGGACATTGCTAAACGCGCTGCTGCACCACGCGCCGCAGCTTGAAAGTGTGCCGCGTGCCGGAATCGTGCACCGCCTCGACAAGGATACCAGTGGCCTGCTGGTAGTGGCCAAAACGCTCACCGCACAAACCGCACTGGTGCGCCAATTGCAGGCGCGCAGCGTAAAGCGTGAATACCTGGCGCTGGTGTGGGGCGAGCTGACGCGTGCCAGCAAGGTGGATGCGCTGATTGGCCGCCATCCCGCCCAGCGAATCAAAATGGCCGTAGTGGAAAGCGGCAAACCTGCGGTCACACACTTTCAGATTGAAGAGAAATTTCCGAGCTGTACGCTACTCCGTTGTCGCCTGGAAACCGGCCGCACCCACCAGATCCGCGTGCATCTGGCGCACATCGGCCATCCGCTGGTGGGTGACCGCGTCTATCTGAAAGGCCCGCAAAAATGCGTTCCGCAACTGCGCGAATTGCTGAACGGGTTTCCGCG
>JACREA010000042.1 GCA_016218465.1 Nitrosomonadales bacterium
ATACGCGCTGCCTCAGTTTGGGCATCAACATCAGCAAGGAGCCGATCCCGGTGGTTCCCGCCGCACACTACACCTGCGGCGGGATCGTCGCCGATTTGCGCGCGCGCACCGATGTGGAGAATCTGTATGCGGTAGGTGAAACCGCCTGCACCGGGCTGCACGGGGCCAACCGGCTGGCCAGCAATTCCCTGCTGGAATGCCTGGTGTTCGCGGATGCTGCGGTCCGCGATATTCTGGACAAGCCGCACCAGCCTCCGCCGCCCCTGCCGGCCTGGGACGAAAGCCGCGTGACGGATGCCGACGAGCAAATCGTCATCTCGCACAACTGGGCAGAATTGCGCCATTTCATGTGGGACTACGTGGGCATCGTGCGCACCAACAAACGCCTGCAGCGCGCGCAGCACCGCATCCAGCTGCTGCAAGATGAAATCCATGAGTATTACACCAACTTCCATATCAGTTCAGATCTGCTGGAGCTGCGCAACCTTGTGATGAACGCCGAACTGATTGTGCAAAGCGCGTTGCTGCGCCATGAGAGCCGCGGCCTGCATTTCAGCAAGGACTATCCGGGGGTGTTGTCAAATCCAAGCCCAACTATACTGACACCCGGAAATTACTGAGCAAATTTCAGGTACACGCTCAATTCACGGAACGCGCCAGTTTCCAGCGCATCCGGGAAGATGATCCGGGAAACCGGAAAGCGACGCCCCTGCAGTATTACGCGCAATACGGCGAGATATGGACTAACGGCAGTGCTGCTTATAATCTGGCCGGAAAAGCCCGAACCGTCACGGGTAACAACCAACACACTGCCTTGATCGAACGAAATCTCACGCCATGAACCTGGAAAAAGCAGCAAAGCATCGCGTGCCAGATAATATAACAGGCTCAGCAGAACCAGAATGAGCATCACCAGTTTGGCTGGCAGCGGCATCACGGTCGCATATACCACAGTTGAAGCTATCCCATGGGATAGAAGCAAAAACATGGCGAGTCGCGGCGAAGGTTTGATCGCCATACTGTTATGGGTGTTGAGAATAATCAGAAAAAAAAGATCGAGGCAACGCCCAATAAAACCAGTAACACAACGATAATCAAAAGCAAATTACCGCCGCTTGGCTGGTTCGATGATTCTGCATGACTTTGGGGTTCTGCCGCACGAGTTGGTGTAACTGGTAATACTTGGCGAGCAACCTTGATCACTGGCTCAGACCGGCTGATTGATTCCACGCGCGGGGGAGGCATATTAAGGACTTTAGACAACTCGTCAACATCTTCATTGACTGCTGTCAAACTTGCCAACCGCATGGTTGCAGCGGCCGAATCAAATGCCGGAGATAAACCCACCAGTGAAGGTGGTATATCCTCTTCCTCGCCAGCCACCACCTTCCCCGTCATTCCAATGGCATCAGGCAAATTAGCTTTCTCGACAGCAGCCGGCTTTAATGAGTTAATCGTCTGACCGGAACGCGGCAAAGTATCTCGGCAGGCGCGCAGATCAATGGCAAAATCCTTGGCGTTCTGGTATCGGTCCTCCAATTTTTTGGCTAATGCCTTAGCCACAATAAAATTAAGCATTTCCGGTACAGCGGGGTTCAATTTATTGGGCGGTACTGGCACCACATTCAACGTCTGATACATGATAGCGTTGATATTCTCACCCACAAAAGGAGCCTGCCCTGTCAACATCTCATAGAGCATCACGCCGAGCGAAAAAATATCCGAACGCATATCTATCGCCTTGCCCATTACTTGTTCAGGTGACATGTATTTAGGAGAACCGAGCACCATCCCCGTTTGCGTGCGCACTGCCGAGGATGCCATGCGTGCGATGCCAAAATCGGTAATTTTTACATGCCCATCTCGCACCACCATGATGTTCGATGGTTTGACATCGCGATGCACAATGTCGTGCTCGTGCGCATATGCCAAACCTTGCGCGACCTGAGCCACTATGTCCAATATTTGATCAACGGGCAACAAACCGCCCTCATTCATGATGTCTCGTAACTCGCGCCCTTGCAAAAGCTCCATGGCAATGTATGCAACATCACCGCTCTTGCCCACATCATAAATGGTTACAATATTCGGGTGGCTAAGCCGACCGGCCGCTTTGGCCTCCTGATAGAACCGTTCCTCGTATTCTTCTTTTTCATCCAACGCAAGACCAAGGTTGATGGTCTTGATAGCAACGACGCGATCAATCAATGGGTCTCTGGCCTTATAGACTATCCCCATCGCGCCATGACCAAGCTCACCGAGCACCTCATAACGTCCGAGTTGGCTAATCATCGCTTTCACTTAAATATTTAATATATATTTTGGTCATCTGCATAAATCTGACTTTCGGAGAAAGTATTCACTGATTACAGAAGTCCGGTTTAAGGTGTACTGTCTTTCCTGCGTCGAATACTATTTCTTGCGAGTGGACGCCTTTCACGTGACTAACAATCACCGCATGCTTCCCTGGCGAAACCTCTGCGGTTAATGGCGAGGATCCTATCCTGCCCTTCCTGGTGCCATCAACAAACACTTCCGCCCCTATGCAACTGACCGAAATAAATGTGCCTGCACTTTTAGTCTCCGACTTTGTCTCAGATGTAATTACTGGTTTTGTTTTTGTTATCGTCTGACTATCTTTGTGCCTGGTTTTATCCTTGGGTTTTTTACCCTCAAGGCTCTTCTGCGTTTTCGGTTTGGGTGCGACCTTGGCTTGTTCTGGGATTGTATCGTGCCTCTTAGTGTCAGATATTGCAGGGACAGGTGCAACCACTGAAGCGGGCTGAATCGTATCTATTCTTGCAACCGCTGAGCCGGGTTGAATTGTATTTGCATCCGCAACCGCTGAGCCAGGTCGAATCGTACTTGCCGTTTGCCCACCCGTGCCGGTTGGCACAGCTGGAATTTTTTCATGACGCGCTTGTGCCAGCAACACAATGATTAGCGCAAGAGGAGCCACAGTAACAACAACATATAACGCGCGCAATTTGAGGTCGGCCTGACGAAAACTGTTAACCGGATGCTCCATCAATGCATCCAGCCTTGATGCGGCAAAACGCCAAACCGTACTTGCGCGCTCCAAAAATGAGTTTTCTGTTTGATTTGCAAATACCGATTGTGGTTTGCCCCGTTGAATCGTTTTATCACCGGGATAGCCAATCGCATAAACCTCATGTTCGCGCACATGTTTGTCGGTGCGCGAACCTTGGTAGTGAAACATTCCTGCATATTGCGGAGAAAGACGCGAGACCGCATCGTAATAAGAACGTGATACAAGTATTTGTGCTGCATCTGCAAAACCCATTACCCGTTGTGCGACGTTAATGCCATCGCCGACGATGTTGGGTTGTCCGTTGATATCTCTGACCAGGCGAACCGGACCAATGTTAACCCCCATACGCACAAGCAGCGGGGGGTCAACATTAATATCTTCATTCAGCAAACTTTCGCGCAGGCTGAGCGCAGTCTTTAATGCGTCCTCCACATCGCCGAGAAAATTGATAGCAGCGCCGTCTCCAGTGTCAAGGATAATCCGGTCGGTAATTGGCACATCACGAATGGCAGCTGAAAGATAGCTATTAAACCTATCCTTCAACGAAATTTGACCGGATACCGACTTCTTGGAGTATTCCACAATATCCAAGAACAGCACACTACACATTATGGTTTTGTTATCGCGCTCTTCCATTAAGATTTCCAATATCCCAGCATCTGCCGATATATAAACATTTCGGCTACATCAAAGGTCGAATATATTTGTGCAGATTTTAGTGGTAGTCAGCGTTTTACACCAGTTTTACTTTTTCCACTTGTCGTACGGTCATGCTTGACACCTTCCGCTTTGACAACCGTGCTGCGCTTGGTTTTCTCGGAATGTATCCTGTCAGTCTGGCGGAGAGCCGATAAGTCATGCGGCGATCCCTCACTGCCTGCGGCAATCCCAGCCCAATTCAGCACTTGCGCCACCTCGCCCGCATTCAATTCGGAGGTCATTCCTCGTTTCAAGCGTGGCGGCAGATTGATTATACCGAAGCGAACCCGCATCAATCTGCTGACAGGCAGCCCCAAAGCCTCAAAGGTACGGCGTACCACACGATTACGACCTTCCCTGAGTATCACACGATACCAGTGGTTAAAACCTTCTCCTCCCTCATCCTGCAATTTATCAAACTTTACAAAACCATCTTCCAGCTCAACACCTTGATTGAGTGCCTGATTCATCTGCTCTTCTGTTATTGTCCCCTGCACTCGGACCGCATATTCACGTTCCACTTCGAAGCGAGGATGCATCAAGCGATTCGCCAATTCACCCGAAGTAGTAAAAATCAACAGGCCACTGGTATTAAAATCCAATCGTCCAATCGCGATCCATTTCTGTGCTCGCACCTTGGGCAAATTATCGAACACACTAGCGCGTTTCTCAGGGTCATCGCGACTGACGATTTCGCCTTCCGGCTTGTGGTACAGCAGCACTCGTACAACGTCATTTCTTCCTGCAACTCGTATTGTACGGCGATCCGCCTTGATCAAATCTCCTTCCAAAACACGCATCCCCAAGGTTGCCGGCTCACCGTTCACGCTGACGCGCCCTGTAGCAATCCATTCTTCCATCATGCGGCGAGAACCTAGTCCGGCTTGGGCCAGCACTTTCTGCAACTTTTCTCCAGACGATTTTCCTTCAGAAATTTTCTCATTGGAAAATTCCTTGTCACTCTTATTCATGCCGCCATCTCGCGCCGCTCTAACATGGCCTGCGCCAATGTGCCGCTATCAACCTGCTCCAACTCACCACCGACCGGCAAGCCACGCGCAATGCGCGACACCTTGAGGCCTTGTGAATGCAACAAGGTTGCCAAATAATGCGCGGTGGCATCACCTTCCACAGTAAAGTTGGTCGCCAATATTATTTCGCGAGTATGCTCCTGTACGCGCTTTAGCAAGCGATCAAAATGCAATTCCTTGGCGCCAATGCCATCCAGCGGTGAAAGCCTCCCCATCAATACAAAATACATCCCACGATAACACTGTGCTTGCTCCATCATCAGCAAGTCGGCAGGCATTTCGACCACGCACAGCAAATCAGCGTCACGTTTCGGTGACGCGCACAAGGCACACACATCATGCTCAGAAAAGTTATTGCACTTGCTGCAGTGTTGAATATTGCTGGCAGCCAAATCCAGCGATTGCGCCAGACGCAACGCGCCGGCGCGATCACGCTGCAACAGATGATAAGCCATGCGTTGTGCGGACTTTGGGCCTACTCCAGGCAAACAAC
>JACREA010000043.1 GCA_016218465.1 Nitrosomonadales bacterium
AAGGCCCAGAAGACCCAGAACTGGAACATCGCACTGTATGACCCTTTCGAAAGCTCCTGAATGTCAAATGTCTCTCCACCCGTGAAGTACAGCGCCAGTATCGCCACCAGCATCGGAAGGCTTCCCACCATCGTAAAGAGGAAGAACTTCAAAGCGGCATATACCCGGCGGTGGCCACCCCATACCCCGATGATAAGAAACATCGGGATGAGTTCGGCCTCCCAGAAAACGAAGAACAGGAGCAAATCAAGCGACACGAAGACCCCGATTAGCGCCGCCTCCATGATCAGGATCGCCATCATGTATTCCTTGACCCGGGTATCGATGGCTTTCCATGAACAGAGCACGCAGAGCGGAGTAATCAGGGTGGTGAGCAAAACCAGAAGCACGCTGATACCGTCCACACCGACGGCATAATTAACGTTGAAAGCGGGTATCCAGGACACCCGCGTAACAAACTGCATCTCGTGGGTGGAGGTATCGAAGAGAAACCATAGCGGAAGCGAAACAGCAAAAACCAGCAAGGAAAAAGCGAGTGCGATCCGGCGTGCCCACTCATCATTGCGCGGGGCGACGCCGATTATAGCCGCACCGAGGAGTGGGAGAATTATGATCAAACTCAAAAGATTGGATTCGTGCATCACGCTATAAACCTCAGAACAGTGAATAAAGGCTCAGGATTAGAAGTGACCCCACCATAACCAGAGCGTATTGCTGGAGCTGTCCGGTCTGCATCTGACGCATTGCGCCAGCTCCTCGCACCACCCCGGCCGCAATGGCGTTGACAGCACCGTCAATAACGTTCTTGTCAAGCCAGAGTCCTTTTGCCCCAAGGACCAGATTGCCGCGGAACACATGGCGGTACACCTGGATAAACCAGTTCTCGATGGGCGCTACCACGCGATACACGAACTGCATGAAAACGCCCGCGCCCTTCCGGTAAAACCAGTCAATATCCAGGGTAATCTTGCGCAGTCCACCGAGCTTCTTGCGCAGCATGAAAAAGCCCATGGCAGTAAACAGCAGTATCTGCAAAGCCCAGATGATATGGGTTGGCGTGTAGGAATGGTATTCAACAACGTTCGGCAGTTTGTCGTAAAGCCAAGCGGGATAGACACCGATGAAGACACACAAAAATGCGGCCATTCCCATCGCCACCAGCATGTTGCGCGGCGGTTCGGTCGGTCGTGCTCCGCAATCTTTGCCGAAGAAAGTGTAATAGGGTATCTTCAGCCCAAGACACAGGAACGTTCCGACGGAAGCCATGGTGAGCAGCAGCCATATCTGGGGAAGATGCATCTCGGCAGCGGCGGAGATTTCCATGGATTTGCTCACGAATCCGCTGAACAGGGGAAAAGCTGAAATCGACAAGGCGCCGATCATATAGAGGACGAAAGTCACGGGCATGTAGCGGTATAAACCTCCCAGATCACTTAGCTTGCTCTGCCCCGTCATCTGAAGGACTGCCCCCGCCCCCATAAAGAGAAGTCCTTTGTACAGGATGTGCGCGAAAGCATGGGCGACAGCACCGTTGATAGCCAGAGCCGATCCCATTCCCACGGCGGCCACCATGAAGCCCACCTGGCTGATGATGTGGTAGCCGAGAAGCCTGCGGATATCGTTCGATAGCATGGCAAATACCACGCCGTAGAGTGCCATGATCGTGCCCATCCAGATGAGCAGCTCCGTCCCCGGGTAAGCGCGGGTCAGCGCATAGACCGCAGTCTTCGTGGTGAAGGCACTCAGGAAAACCGCGCCAGTTACCGTTGCCTCGGGGTAAGCATCGGTCAACCAAGCGTGCAGCGGAGGAACGGCAGCGTTGAGCATAAAGCCGATCAGGATGAGATAGAATGCCGCGCCATTTACCTGCTGCATACCTTCGAAACGGATCGATCCGGTCGTTGCATAAAAGATCAATATCCCGGCAAGGAGCACCAGGCCGCCGACGGCATGCACGAGCAGATACCGGTACCCGGCTTCGATCGAGGCCTTTACCCGGCGCGACCAGATGAGCCAGACCGAGGCGAACGCCATGAGTTCCCAGAACGTAAAGAACGTCAGCAGATCGCCGGCAAAAGTTGCCCCGAGCGATGACCCTGCATAGACGAACGCGGCGATATGCTGACTATTGTCCTTGACATGCAGCGCATAGGTCGCCCCGATCAACGCAGCGCTCGAGAACACAAACGCGAAAGCAAGGCTGAGCTTGTCAACACGACCGAAGATCAGTTCAAATCCGAGGAATTTGACGACACCATAAACACCAGGCGACATCAACATCACAGTCAGCAGAGCAAGGGCCGGGAGGATGACGATATAAATCTGCTGCACTCTCCCCTTGAAGAAAGGAATGAACAATGCCCCCAGAATGAGGAAAGCTGAAGGGTGTACCCAGTCAATCATTGTAGTAATCCTCTGATCGTCCCAGCCAATAGTGTCCCAATGTCTTCGAAACGACGACAATCAGGGTAAAAGAAACCAACCCGTAGGCGGCACTGAATCCCGGGATTTCATCCCAGAAAAATTCCGAGTGGTGCCGGGGAAGAAAAAAATCAATCACAACAATGAGCGCCAGAACCGCGAAACCGATGCGCTGCAACGTCTTCGCGTTATTCACCAGCTTTTCCAGAATTTTGCCAATATTCATCACCGAATCCCCACCTTGATTAAATTAAGAAAATGATCCGGATATATCCCCAGAATCACCGTTCCAGCCGCCGTAATCAGCAACGGTATCAGGCAGTTGTAGGGCGCTTCGCTGACGCCTTCATGCCCGTCCGCAGGAGGGGTTCCGAACACGGCCTTGTAGACCACCGGCGCGAAGTACGCCACGTTGAGCAGGCTGCTGGTCAGTATCACCCCGAGCAGCATCCAGCTCTTGGTCTCGATGGTGCCGATGGCAAGGTTCCACTTGGTGATGAATCCTGCGAACAGCGGCACTCCGATAATGCTGAGTGACCCGACGGCGAAGGCTGCGATCGTCCATGGCATTTTCCGTGCAATCCCGTGCATTTCACTGATGTTGGTCTTGTGCGACGCGACATAGATCGCGCCGGCGCAGAAGAACAGCGTGATTTTCGTGAAGGCATGATTCACGATATGAATGATGCCTCCGGTGATTCCGCTGACCGACAGCAGGGCCACGCCCAATACGATGTACGAAAGCTGGCTCACTGTGGAATAAGCCAGCCGCATCTTGAGATTGTCCTGGGTAAGCGCATAGGCCGACGATGCCAGGATGGTGATGGAAGCGATAATGGCCGTGTAGTCGCCCAAGCTGAGTTTCTGCATCATCGAAACCCCGAAAACGTCAACCACCAACCGGACAATACAGAATGCACCGACCTTTACCACCGCCACGGCGTGGAGAAGAGCGCTAACCGGCGTGGGTGCCACCATCGCTGAGGGAAGCCAGTTATGCATCGGCATGAGCCCGGCCTTGGCAAAGCCATACAGGAACATGAAATACATTATCGTCAGGAGAGTAGGTATCTCCATCCCCGAGAACGTCGTGGCCGCAATCCCAGAGAACATCCCCGCCTTGTTGAAGTCCAGCGTGCCGGTAAGGCAATACGTCAGGATGATGGCGCCCAGAAGTATGCTGCTCGATGCTCCCACCAGATACAACAGGTACTTGCGCCCTGCATCCCAGTCCTTGGCGGCTTCATTGTGAATAACCAGCGGCAAAGTGCACAGGCTCAGTACTTCGTAGAAAAAGAACAGCGTGAACAGATTCCCCGCAAAGGCGACCCCCATGGCCGAAGACAGGGCAATGGCAAAGCAGGTGTAATATCTCGTCTGTGCGTGCTCCTCGAGAGTGCGCATGTAGCCCATGGAATAAACCGTGGTGATAATCCACAGAAATGAGGACGTCGTGGCAAAGAGCAAACCGATGCCGTCCACCTTGAAGGCGAGTTCAACACCGGGCATGATTTTGAAGACCGTGTACTTGATCATTACCCCGGAAAGAATAACGGGGGTCATGGATATCACGATCAGGAACTTGATGACACCCGCACCAATGGACCAACCCTCTCTCAGGTTTGGATTCCGGTAAGAATACATGACCAGCACGGCAGCAATTGCCGAGACCAGCACTGCCAGAAGAGGTTTTATTGAAATCAATGTTTCCATGTGGTCATCCGGTTCATCTCCGCAAGTGAAAAGGCGGCGAAATTATTATTCACCGGTTTATTCATCCACAGACTATTTTTCTTTACTGTCATCATTATCACCATTGCACCGACGCATTATCCCTTCAGCTCTTTCCAGTCGGCCACTTCTATCGTCTGCCGATTGCGGAAAAGCAGCACAACTATTGCAAGCCCGATGGCCGCTTCGGCAGCGGCAACCACCAATATGAAAAAGACAAATATCTGGCCGGCGGGGTCTCCCCGATAGTGCGAGAATGCGACGAAATTCGTATTCACCGCCAGCAGCATCAACTCGATCGCCATCAACACATTGATGATGTTCTTCCGCTTGAACAGAATACCGGCAACTCCCATACAGAAGATGACCGCTCCAAGAATCAGGAAATCCGAAAGAACGATCATCTTGCAACCTCTGCTGTTCTGTCTGCATTTACTCGGGCGTGAATCTCCGGGGGCATTTTGACCAGGCGCACGCGATCCGCCTTCTTGACCGAAATCTGTTCGTCAATCGCCTGCGATTTCGCATCCTTACGGCGGCGCGAGGTCAAAGCAATCGCGGCAACCATTGCCACCAGCAGAATCACGGCGGCAATCTCAAAAGGGAAAACATAATCTGTATAAATTAAACGCCCCAGCTCTTTGGTATTGCTGTAATTGGCCCCATGCTTGATCGCTGCCTTTCCGGCGAATGTCCTGGATGAACTCAAAACCCAAGCCATCTCGAATGCCATCAAGCCGGCCAACACCGCACCGAATGGCAGCCAGCGCATTAAACCTTCACGCAGCCGCACCATATTGATGTCCAACATCATCACCACAAACAGGAACAGCACCATTACCGCACCGACATACACCAGCACCAGCGAGATGGCCAGAAATTCTGCTTCCAGCAATATCCAGATGCCTGATGAGCTGATGAAAGCCAGTACCAGGAACAGCACAGCATGCACCGGGTTGCGTGCGGTGATTACGCGCAACGCCGCGAACACGGTCAGTGCAGCGAATACATAAAACAAGATGGTCTCGAAATTTATCATCAATAAACCCTTTAAAATTTCGGATAAGGGATAAGGGAGAAGGGAGAAGAGTAAGACCATGGCACCGCTTTGTGTCTTTCTCTTTTCACCCTTATCCCTTCCCTCTTATCCCTTATCTGTACTTCGCATCGGCCAGCCGATCCTTGGCGATTTGTTCTTCATATTTGTCGCCCATCGCCAGCAGCATCTGCTTGGTGTAATACAGGTCGCCGGGCTTATCGCCGTAATACTCGAACATGCGCGTTTCGACGATCGCATCCACCGGGCAGGATTCCTCGCAGAAGCCGCAAAAGATGCACTTGTACAGATCGATGTCATATTGCGTGGTGCGGCGCGTACCATCCTCGCGCTCGGCAATTTCGATTTTAATGGCCAGCGCAGGGCAGACTGCCTCGCACAGCTTGCAACCTATGCAACGCTCTTCACCGTTGGCATAGCGGCGTTTCGCGTGCAGGCCACGAAAACGGAATCCCAGCGGAGTTTTCTCTTCCGGATACTGCACGGTAATCTTGCGCGCAAAGAAATACCGCCCTGTCAGCGCCATGCCCTTGACCAGCTCATAGAGCAGAAAGGTCTTGAAGAAGTTTGTTATTTTTTCCATGTCTTAAAACTTTGTCGGGTATCCTTGTACGGGCGAGATTATTCGCGCCCCTACCACAGCCAAAACGGAGTTTGCATCCACACAGCGACTACAACAACCCATATGATCGTAAGCGGAATGAATACTTTCCAGCCCAGCCGCATCAGTTGATCGTAGCGATAACGCGGGAATGTCGCGCGGAACCACAGGAACAGGAGCAGGATGAACGAGACCTTGCCCAATAGCCAGATGAAACTGTCCGGCAGGAACGGCACAGGCGACAGCCATCCGCCCAGAAACATGATCGAAGTGAGGAAGGAAATCAGGATCATGTTAGCGTATTCAGCCAGGAAGAACAGCGCGAATGCCATGCCGGAATATTCGACATGGAAGCCCGCAACGATTTCCGATTCGCCCTCGGCCATGTCGAACGGCGCGCGGTTGGTTTCCGCCACACCGGAAATCAGATAGACGAGAAACATCGGAAACAGCGGAAACGCATACCAGTTCAGCATACCGAAGCTGCCATGCTGGCCGCGCACGATGTCGCCCAGGTTCATGCTTTGCGAAGCCATCAGCACGCACACCAGCGCAAAACCCATGGCGATTTCATATGACACTATCTGCGCGGCGGAACGCACCGCTCCGAGGAAAGCATATTTGGAGTTGGACGCCCAGCCGGCGATGATGATGCCGTACACACCCAGCGAAGTCATCGCCAGGAGGTACAATAATCCGGCGTTGATGTCGGTCAGCATCACCCCGTTGCTGAACGGGATTACCGCCCAAGCCGCCAGCGCCGGCGCCAATGCCATGATCGGTGCAAGTACGAACAAAAACTTGCTGGAACCCGTCGGTACGATGATTTCCTTGAACAGCAATTTCACAGCGTCGGCAATCGGCTGCAACAAGCCGAAATATCCGACACGATTCGGGCCGATGCGGATTTGCATGTAGCCGATGACCTTGCGTTCCGCCAATGTCAAATAAGCGACTGCGCCCATCACCGGCAATACGATGGCCATGATTTTTACCAATGTCCAAACTGTCAACCAGGCTGGTCCAAACAGGCCCCGCCCGGCATCCTGCAACATTTGCAGCATTTCCATCATGCTCGCTCCACGGTAATCGTTCCAAACATCGCGCCCAGCTCCGCCGTAGCCGGATGCCCCGCAGCCACGCGTGCAGTACCGGCTGGCATGGTGTCATCCGCCTGTACCTCCAGACGTACCGTTGCCCTGCCCTGACTCACCTTCACTGCACCACCGGATTGCACGCCCAGTTTCCGCAATTCATTGCCATGCATCTTTACGCATGGTGTTGAGGCATCGCTGGTCTTCTGCAGCGAGGCAGCGCGGCGAACAACGGCATCGGTCGAATAAATGGGCACATTTGCCACACGTTGCATACCTGCGTCACTCGCGGACATAACAGCCTGAATCGCAACGCCCTCAACATGGTTGTTCAACTTATCGGCCACGTTGTGACCGGATAGCATCGCATCGCGCACTTCTTCGCTGGTGTCGTATTCAAAACCCTGTATATCGAGAAGGTTGCCTAATACGCGCAACACCTTCCATGCCGGCCGCGCTTCACCGAGTGGTTTCACTGTTCCCTTGAAGCTTTGCGCGCGCCCTTCACTGCTCACAAACGTGCCGGAGGTTTCGGTAAACGGCGCTATCGGCAACAGCACATCTGCATAATCGGTCGCATGATGCTTGTAGGCAGATAACGCAACCACCATATCAGCAGCGCGCATTGCAGTCATTGCCTGTTGCGGGTCGTGCATATCCAGTTCCGGCTCGACATTCAGCAGCAAATAAGCCTTGCGCGGCGAAGCCAGCATTTGCGCGGCATTCATGCCTTGTACGACATCCTTGGGGCGTCGCGGAGAAATTCTTTTTTCAATGAAAAGTGCACCGTTACCATATGGCACAGCTCCTGCCAGATATCCCCCGACGGTATTGGCCG
Organism: Nitrosomonadales bacterium; assembly: GCA_016218465.1. GTDB lineage: Bacteria > Pseudomonadota > Gammaproteobacteria > Burkholderiales > Gallionellaceae > Gallionella. The sequence continues at coordinate 7,743 of JACREA010000043.1, forward strand.
CCTCGCCAAGATAGCCGAATTGCGCACCGCACAGCGCGGAAATCCGTTCTGCCAGCAAGGCGAGCTGCACAGCCTGCGGATGTTGCTGCGCGAAATTGCCCAGCAACACAGCGGCACGCTCGCCGCTTGCCAGGCTTTTTGCGATTGCGGCAGCGGCGCTTCCCACTTCTACACCCTGCACGGATGCATCCGGTGTCGCTTTCTTTTCCACAGCCAGCGCCTTCAGAATTTGCGCCAGCACGTTCAGCAACTCGTTCGGTGCGACGATGGCCTTGTTGGCGACAGGCATCAGCAGATCATCATTGCTGGAGTGCACAATATTAGCCTGCGCGCCGTGCTTGACCGCCTGGCGCACACGCTGCGCCAGCAGTGGGTGATCCTTGCGCAGAAAACTGCCGACAATCAGCAATCGGTCGCGGGTATTGATCTCGGCGATCTTCATACCCAGCCACGGGGCATTAACCTGTTTGCCGTCCGCGCTGAAGTCGGATTGGCGCAAGCGGAAATCCACGTTGCCGCTGCCCAAGCCGCGCATGAATTTCTGCAGCAGGTAGAGTTCTTCAAGCGTGCTTTGCGGTGTAGCCAGCGCGGCGATCTGTGCCGCCCCGTGTTCGTTCACGATCTGGCTCAAACCATGGGCCACATATTCAAGCGCGGCCGGCCATTCGACTTCCAGCCATTTACCACCTTGCTTGAGCATAGGTTTGGTCAAGCGTTCCGGAACGTTCAACCCTTCATAGCTGAACCTGTCCCTGTCGGAAATCCAGCATTCGTTGATATCTTCGTTTTCGATTGGCGTAACGCGCATCACCTTGTTGTTCTTAACGTGCACAGCCAGATTGGATCCAAGGCCGTCATGAGGGCTGACCGACTTGCGCCGCGACAATTCCCAGTTGCGGGCGGTGTAACGGAATGGCTTGCTGGTCAATGCACCCACCGGGCACAGATCGATCATGTTGCCGGCCAGTTCGGAATCAACCGAGCTGTCCACGAAGCTCATGATCTCGGCATGCTCGCCGCGGAACGCCATGCCCAGCTCCATCATGCCGGCAATCTCCTGTCCGAAACGCACGCAACGAGTGCACTGGATACAGCGGCTCATTTCCATCGTGGAAATCAATGCGCCGATGTTCTTTTGCATCACGATGCGCTTTTCTTCGCTGTAGCGCGATGCAGTTGCGCCGTAACCCATCGCCACGTCCTGCAACATGCATTCGCCGCCCTGATCGCAGATGGGGCAATCCAGCGGATGATTGATCAGCAGAAACTCCATCACTCCCTTTTGCGCCTTGACCGCCAATTCCGAGTGGGTATGGACTTTCATACCATCAGTTGCCGGTGTCGCGCATGCAGGCAGCGGTTTGGGCGCCTTTTCCACTTCGACCAGGCACATGCGGCAGTTTGCTGCGATGGAGAGTTTTTTGTGGTAACAAAAATGCGGGATATGAATGCCCGCCTTGTGCGCTGCATCCATCACAGTTGAACCGTTCTCGGTTTCGACTAGCTTGCCATCAATTTCAACGTTGATCATTATTCACCTAATCCGTCAGCGTTACACCAGGCAACGCTTGTGTTCGATGTGATATTCAAATTCCGTACGGAAATGCCTGAGCATGCCCTGCACCGGCCAGACCGCCGCCTCGCCCAATGCGCAAATGGTGCGTCCGGCGATGTTGTCGCCCACGCTCAACAGTAAATCCAGGTCTTCCTTGCGGCCTTCGCCATGCTCGATGCGATGCACCATGCGATACAGCCAACCCGTGCCTTCGCGGCACGGTGTACATTGCCCGCAGGATTCCTCGTAATAGAAATATGAAAGGCGCTCCAGTGCGCGCACCATGCAGGTGGTCTCGTCCATCACGATCACTGCGCCGCTGCCCAGACCGGAACCTGCCTTCTGAATGGAATCGTAGTCCATGGTCAGGCCCATCATGATCTCGGCAGGCAATACCGGCATCGACGAGCCTCCGGGTATCACCGCTTTGAGAGTGTGCCCTTTGCGTACCCCGCCGGCCATTTTCAGCAGTTCGCTGAATGGCGTGCCCATCGGCACTTCGAAATTGCCGGGATTGTTCACATGGCCGGATACGGAAAACAGTTTGGTGCCGCCGTTGTTGGGTTTGCCCAACTCCAGGAATTTCTGCCCGCCGTGGTTGATGATGTAAGGAATGCTGGCAAAGGTTTCGGTATTGTTGATGGTGGTCGGCTTGCCGTACAGGCCGAAGGTCGCGGGGAAAGGAGGTTTGAAGCGAGGCTGGCCTTTCTTGCCCTCAATGGATTCCAGCAGGGCGGTTTCTTCACCGCAGATATAGGCGCCGTAACCCAGATGATTGTGCAGATCAAAACAGAAATCCGTGCCCAGAATATTTTTGCCCAGATAGCCGGCCTTGCGCGCCAGCTCGCATGCTTCTTCCATGCGCTCATAAGCTTCGAAAATTTCACCATGCACGTAGTTATAACCGGTCCTGACGCCCATCGCGTAGGCGGCAATCGCCATGCCTTCGATGAGCAGATGCGGGTTATAGCGCAGGATATCCCAGTCCTTGCAGGTGCCCGGCTCACCCTCGTCGGAATTGCATACGATGTATTTTTCCCCATCGTAGTTCTTGGGCATGAAGCTCCATTTCAGCCCGGTCGGGAAACCCGCGCCGCCGCGCCCGCGCAATACCGACAGCTTGACCTCGGCGATGATCGCATCGGGAGTCATTTTTTCGGTCAGCACCTTGCGCAGTGCCTGATATCCGCCGACCTTGAGATAATTTTCCAGCGTCCAGGGCTGGTCGAAATCCATCGTGGTAAGAATGACCGGGCCTCTCATAATTTATTCAGCCCTCTCATGCCAGCGTTATTCATGATTGGTCCAACTCCACCAGAATTTGATCGATTTTCTCTTTGCTCAGACGTCCGCAAAGTTTTTTATTGTTCACGGTAAACAACGGAGCATCCTTGCATGCTCCCATGCACTCGCCTTCACGCAGGCCGTACTTCCCATCCGCAGTCACCTCACCCAGGCCGATGCCAAGCCTGGCTTGCAGATAAGCCACGGTATCTCCCGCACCGCACAAGGTACAGGACAGATTGGTGCACACCGTAATGGTATGCTTGCCCATCGGCTTGAGGTTGTACATATGGTAGAAGGTCGCCACTTCGTAAACCGCCATTTTCGGCATGCCAAGGTAAGTCGCCACGTCCGCAATGTCATCATTGGCGATCCAGCCCTTTTCGTCCTGCACAAAACGCAAAGCGGCCATCACTGCAGACTGTTTCTGATCAGACGGGTACTTCTTCAACTCGCGGTTGATTCTGGTTTGTATTTGTTCGGATAACATCAACGATCCACCTCACCAAAAACGATGTCCTGCGTACCAATAATCGCCACCACGTCGGCAATCATGTGACCGCGCACCATCTCGTCCAGTGCCGCCAAGTGTGCAAAGCCCGGCGCACGGATTTTCATGCGATAGGGTTTGTTCGCACCGTCGGAAACCAGATAAATGCCGAACTCTCCCTTGGGATGCTCCACCGCGGCATAAGCCTCGCCGGCTGGAACGTGCATGCCCTCGGTGAACAGCTTGAAGTGGTGGATCAATTCTTCCATGTTCTGCTTCATCGCTTCACGCCTGGGCGGCGCGAACTTGAGATTAGTAGTCATCACCGGGCCGGGGTTGTCACGCAGCCAGGCTATGCATTGCTTGATGATGCGGTTGGACTGGCGCATTTCTTCGATTCGCACCAGATAGCGGTCATAAGAATCGCCGGTTTTGCCGACCGGAATATCAAAATCCATACGGTCGTAGACTTCATAGGGTTGCTTCTTGCGCAAATCCCATTCCACGCCCGAGCCGCGCAACATCGGGCCGGTCAGGCCCAAAG